>NZ_JALCZC010000060.1:0-24493 GCF_022690805.1 Anaeromyxobacter sp. SG66 | reverse complement strand
GAGGCCCCCGCGCCCGCCCCTCAGCCCGCGCCGCCCCCGGCGGCGGCTCCGGCGCCGAACCCGGACGGCCCGCGGTAGGCCGAACCGATCTCCGTGCGCGGCGCGAGACCGGAAAGGTCCGTCGCCGGGCACGATGCACGAAGGAACGAAGGAAATGCCCAAGCTGAAGACGAAGAGCGGCGCGAAGAAGCGCTTCATCCCGAAGAAGAGCGGCAAGGTGAAGTTCCGCCGCGCCGGCGTCCGCCACCTCGCGACGTTCGGGAAGACGAAGAAGCAGAAGGTCCATCTCCGGGGCACGGACCACCTGTCCCCGATGGACGAGAAGAAGATCAAGGAGTGCTTCCCGTACGCCCGCTAGGGCGCCGGGAGCCGTAACGCCCAAGCGGGGTCCACAAGAGTGCACGGGGCGTCACGAGGAGTGACGGACCGCGGCGCCTCCCGCCGGCAGGAGAAGGAAGATGCGCGTCAAGAAGGGATTCAAGGCTCGCCGTCGTCGTAACCGCGTCCTGAAGCTGGCGAAGGGCTTCCGCGGCCGCCGCAAGAACTGCTACCGCCGCGCGAACCAGGCCGTCGAGCGCGCGCTCGACTACGCCACGCGCGACCGCCGCCAGAAGCGCCGCGACTTCCGCGCGCTCTGGATCGTCCGCATCAACGCCGCCGCCCGCCAGAACGGCACGACGTACTCGCGGCTCGTCGCGGGGCTCAAGAAGGCGGGCATCGCCATCGACCGCAAGATCCTCGCGGATCTCGCGCTCGCGCTGCCCGGCGACTTCGCGGCCGTCGTCAAGTCCGCCCGGGCATAGGGGAGGGGCCTTGGCCGACCTCCTCGGACAGCTCGAGGCGCTCGCGAAGGGCGCCCGAGAGGCCATCGGCTCCGCAGCCGACGAGAAGGCGCTCGAGGATCTCCGCGTCCGCTTCCTCGGCAAGAAGGGCGAGCTCTCCGCGGTCCTCCGCGGCATGGGCGCGCTCCCCGCCGAGGAGCGGCCGCGGGTCGGCGAGGTCGCGAACCGCGTCCGGGACGAGGTAGAGGCGCTCCTCGCCGGCGCGAAGTCCCGGCTCGACGCCCGGAAGCTCGAGGCCGAGCTCGCCGGGCCCCCCATCGACGTGACGCTCCCGGGCCGGCGGGTCCTGCCGCGCGGCCACCGTCACCCGATCACCCGCGCGACCGAGGACATCTCGGCCATCTTCGCGCGCCTCGGCTACGAGGTCGCGAGCGGGCCGGAGATCGAGCTCGACTGGTTCAACTTCGAGGCGCTGAACATCCCGCCGGATCACCCCGCGCGGGACATGCAGGACACCTTCTACGTGGAGGCGTCCACGCTCGGTGACGGTGCGCCCGACGGCAGCGTGCTGCTCCGGACGCACACCTCCCCGGTGCAGATCCGGGCCATGCAGCGCCTCGGCGTCCCGCCGGTGCGGATCATCTGCCCGGGGCGCGTGTACCGCTCCGACTACGACCAGACCCACTCGCCCATGTTCCACCAGGTCGAGGGGCTCTGCGTCGGCGAGGGGATCACCTTCGCCGATCTGAAGGGCACGCTCGCCGCGTTCGCGCGCGCGTACTTCGGCGAGGGCACCCGAACCCGGTTCCGGCCGAGCTACTTCCCGTTCGTCGAGCCCGGCGCCGAGGTCGACGTCTCCTGCTCCATCTGCGGCGGCACCGGTCGGATCCCGGTGCGAGCGCAGGGGCAGGCGGGTGAGCCTCCCCAGACGCGGCGCTGCGGGACGTGCAAGGAGACCGGCTGGCTCGAGGTGCTCGGCGCCGGCATGGTCCACCCGAAGGTCCTCGAGAACGGCGGCTTCGACCCCAAGCGCTACAGCGGCTTCGCGTTCGGGATGGGTGTCGAGCGGATGGCGATGCTCCGCTACGGCATCGACGACCTGCGCCTCTACTTCGAGAACGACCTGCGCTTCCTCGAGCAGTTCTGAGCCCTCGGCATGCGGATCTCTCTCAAGTGGCTCTCGGAGTACGTGGACCTCGGCAGCCTCGCCGGGGGGGCGCAACCGGGCGCCCCGCTCGCTCCGGCGCAGCCACGGTCGGCCGCGCCCGTGCTGGCGGCCGCGGACGAGGTGGCGCGCCGGCTGACCGCCGTGGGCTTCGAGGTCGAGGCCGTCGAGCGGGTCGGCCAGGGGCTCGCCGGGGTGGTCGCGGCGCGGATCCTCGCCTCCGAGAAGCACCCGAACGCCGAGAAGCTCTCCGTCACGAAGATCGACGCCGGCCAGGGCGAGCCGCTCCAGATCGTCTGCGGCGCGAAGAACTACCAGGTCGGCGACGTCGTCCCGCTCGCCACCGTCGGCACGACGCTGCCGGGCGGGACCCGGATCGAGAAGGCGAAGCTCCGCGGCGTCGAGTCGTTCGGGATGCTCTGCTCGGCCCGCGAGCTCGGGCTCTCCGAGGACGCGAGCGGGCTCCTCATCCTCGACCGCGGCCTCGCGCCGGGCACGCCGATCGCGGACGCGCTCGGGCTCGAGGACGTGCTCCTCGAGGTGAACGTCACGCCGAACCGGCCGGACGCGCTCTCGCACGTCGGCCTCGCCCGCGAGGTCGCGGCGATCCTGGGCCAGGAGGTGCGGCTCCCCCGCCCCGCGCTGCGCGAGGCGGGCGCGCCGGCGGCCGAGGCGGTGAAGGTCCGGATCGAGGCGCCGGAGAAGTGCGCCCGCTACGCCGCGCGCGTGGTCGAGGGCGTGAAGATCGGCCCGTCGCCGCAGTGGCTCGCGCGCAGGCTCGAGGCGTGCGGGGTCCGCTCGATCTCGAACGTGGTCGACGCGACCAACTTCGCGCTGCTCGAGCTCGGCCACCCGCTCCACGCGTTCGACCTCGACAAGGTGGCCGGCCACGAGATCGTCGTCCGCACCGCCCGGCCCGGCGAGAAGATCGTCACGCTCGACGGGAAGGAGCGGGCGCTCGAGCCCGACGATCTCCTCATCGCCGATCGCGACCGCGGCAGCGCGCTCGCGGGCGTGATGGGCGGCGGCGACTCGGAGATCTCCGCGGGCACGACCCGCGTGCTCGTCGAGTCCGCCTGGTTCGCGCCGAGCGGGATCCGCCGCACCTCGCGGCGGCACGGCCTCAAGACCGAGGCCTCCTACCGGTTCGAGCGGGGCGCCGATCCGGGGATGGTGATCCCGGCGCTCGATCGCTGCGCGGCGCTCATCGCGGAGCTCGCCGGCGGGACCGTGCGGCCCGGGATCGTCGACGCCCACCCGCGCCCGCACCAGGCGCCGGCGGTGCGCCTCCGCTGGCGCAGGCCCGCCGAGCTGCTCGGCATCGACGTGGCGCGCGACGAGGTGCGCCGCATCCTCGCCGGCCTCGGGTTCGAGGAGCGCGCGAGCGACGCGGACGGGGCCACGTTCGGGGTGCCGAGCTGGCGCGTCGACGTGTCGCTCGAGGAGGATCTCGTCGAGGAGATCGTCCGCACGAAGGGCTACGACGCCATCCCCGAGACGCTGCCCGCCAACGCGGTCCGCACGCCGGTCGAGCCGGCGGACGCGCAGGTGACCGCGCGCGCCCGGGAGGCGCTCGAGGCGGCGGGCTTCGCCGAGGCGGTGAACTTCAGCTTCGTCGCGGAGCGCGACCTCGCGCCCTTCGCGGATCCCGCGGCGACCGCGCTCCGGCCCATCGCGCTCAAGAACCCGATCAGCGCCGACCTGGCGGTGATGCGGACGAGCCTCGTGCCGTCGCTCCTCCGCAACGCCTCCACCAACCGTCGCCAGCGCGTCGAGGACGTGCGGCTCTACGAGATCGCCCGCGTGTATCGCCCCGCCCCGGCGGGCGCGCCGGCGCCGGCCGCCGAGGAGGGGGAGCTCGCAGGCGTGCTCGTCGGCCGCCGGAGCCCGACCGGGTGGGCGGGCGGATCGGACCCCGTCGACTTCCACGACGCGAAGGCCGCCGTCGCGGCCGTGCTCGAGGCGCTCGGCATCGACGCGCGCTGGCGGGCGCGCGGCGGAGCGTGGCTCCACCCGCGGCTCTCCGCCGAGGTGCTCGGCGCCGACGATGCGCCGCTCGGCGAGGTCGGCGAGCTCCACCCGCGCGTCGCCGAGGCGTTCGAGCTGCCGCGCGGCGTGCTCGCGTTCCGGCTCTCCGGCGCCGCGCTCGTGCGGGGCGCGCGGCTCGTGCCGCGCTACGCCGGGATCCCCCGCTTCCCCGCGGTCCTGCGCGACCTCGCGGTCGTGGTGGCCGAGGGCGTCGAGGCGGGCGCGGTGCTCGCCGCGGTCCGCGAGGAGCCGCTCGTCGAGGACGCGACGCTGTTCGACGTGTATCGCGGTCCCCCCATCCCGGCAGGCAAGAAGAACCTCGCGCTCGCCATCCGCTACCGCGCCCCGGATCGGACGCTCACCGACACCGAGGCGGACGCCGCCCACGCGCGCATCGTCGCGCGCCTGCGCGGCGGGCTCGGCGCGGAGCTCCGGGGGTAGGGCGTGGCCACCCGCCGGCTGCCGCTCGCTGCGCTCGGCTTCGCCGTCGCGGCGGCGCTGTCGTCGTGGAATCCGCTCTCGGCCCCGTTCGGCGTGATCGTCGGCCTCGCGGCCGCCGTCATCGCCGTGCGCGCGCTCGTCGAGGGCTCGAGCCGACCCGCGGCGGCCACGGCGCTCTGCCTTTCGCTCGCCGCGGCGAGCGTGAGCGGGATCGTGCTCGCCCGGACGGCCGGCCTGGGGCGACGCGGACCCAGCGAGAGCATCGTGACAGTCCCGCCCGGGGAGGGTGTCGAGGCCCAGCTCGACGCGGCCGCCGAACGTACCCGTGCGCCCCGGGAAGGGGCACAGCGCGAGCTCCAGACGCTGGAAAAGCGCGAAAGCGCGGCTCCGGCGCGGCCGGGTTCACCCGCTCCCGAGGGGAGCGGCGAGGGAGCGGCACCGGGCGGGGCGGGTCAGCGCTGAAGGTGCGCGTGCGGGTTTGACACCGTTTCTGAAATCAGCTAACGAATTCGACACTTAGCCGACCCGGGAGCGGGAGCGCGACGTGACCAAGGCCGATATCATCGAGAGCGTCTACGAGAAGGTGGGCTTCTCCAAGAAGGAGGCCGCCGAGGTCGTCGAGATGGTCTTTGACACCATCAAGGAGACGCTCGAGCGCGGCGAGAAGATCAAGATCAGCGGCTTCGGGAACTTCATCGTCCGCGAGAAGAAGTCGCGCGTCGGCCGGAACCCGCAGACGGGCGAGGAGATCGAGATCAGCGCCCGGCGAGTGCTCACCTTCCGGCCGAGCCAGGTGCTGAAGAACGCGCTCAACCTGAGCGACATGCCTCCTCCGCCGGTCGCCTAGCGTCCGGAAATCTCGCCTCGTCTTCGCGCCGAAGCTCGGCTGCCGCGCTCCAGCGCGCGCCTCCCGCGCGTGCGTTCGTCCGCGCCGTGCGGGGTGTCGTTCCCGGCGCGAGGGCTCACCGTGTTCCGATGCACCCGGTCCTTCGCTCGCGCCGGGCCCGGACGTGCCCACGTCGGGGCGCTCCCGCGGCGGGCACCCGGAAGCTAGCTTCCCTCCTGGCGAGCGCCGCCTAGGGCAGCGCGAGGGAGGCGACCATGGACCGTTGTGCATGCTGCGGAGGCGCCGTCGGGCCGTATCCGGTGGGACTCAGGTATCGCGGCCGGGAGACGACCTTCTGCTCGTTCGGCTGCGCGGTCGTGCAGGCCGCGCCCGCGTGCTCCGCGTGCGGCGCCAAGATGCTCGGGCGCGGACACGCGGCGGGTGGGCGGCTGTACTGCTCGATCGACTGCGTCCCCGCGCAGGTCGCCGCGAGCGCAGGCTGATTCGCCCGTCGCCGCCGACGTCCCGGCGGCGAGGCGCGCGCCTCGCGGCGCGACCCGGCGGACGTCCGCGCGTCGGACCTCCCGGCTACGGTGAGGTCGTGCGCGTGAAGGTCGGAAGGCTCCAGGACATCGAGGACGGGCGTGGGCGGGTCGTCGAGGTGGGCGGCCGCGAGCTCGCGATCTTCCGCCAGGGCGAGCGCGTCTACGCGCTCGACAACGTCTGCCCGCATCGCGGCGCGGCGCTCGCGTCCGGAGACGTGAAGGGCGACACGGTCTTCTGCCCGCTGCACGCGTGGCCCTTCGCGCTCGAGACGGGCGAGTGCTCCGAGTTCCCGGACGTGTGCGTCCAGTCGTTCGACGTGCGCGTCGAGGGCGAGGACGTCGTGGTGGAGCTATAAGAGGGCCATGGCAGCGATCGACTACCCCGACGCCCGCCGCATGCGGCTCGACGTGGAGTTCTACTTCGCCGCGGCGCACCGCCTCCCTCGCTACGAGGGCCCGTGCTTCCGGATGCACGGGCACAACTACCGGTTCTTCGTCGCGCTCGAGGGCGAGGTCGATCCCCGCACCGGGATGATCGCCGACTTCGGCGAGGTGAAGCGCGTCGTGCAGGAGCAGGTACTCGCGCGCGTCGACCACCGAACGCTGAACGACGTGCTCGAGAACCCCACCGCGGAGAACATCGCGCGGTGGATCTGGGAGGCGCTCGAGCCGCACCTGCCGGGGCTCGCCGAGGTGCGGCTCTACGAGATCCCGGACTCGTGCGTCACCTACCGGGGGCCGCGTGGCCGTTAGGCCAGTCCGGCCGGCGCGGTCCCGCGCCACCGGCGGCGCCGCGCCGCCGGATCCGGCCGCGGCCGCGGAGGCCGTCGAGCGGTTCCTCGACGCGCTCGGGCTGCCCGCCGAGACCCGCGCGTCCGAGGATCTCCAGGGCACGCCCCGGCGCGTGGCGCAGGCCTGGCTCGAGGACCTCGTCGACGGCTACCGGCGCGATCCGGCCGAGCTGCTCGCCGAGGCGATCCCGTCGTCCAGCCGCGATCTCGTCGCCGTGACGGGCATCGCGTTCCACTCGGTCTGCCCGCACCACCTCCTGCCGTCGAGGGGGGTCGCCCACGTCGCCTACCTGCCCGGCGGCAGGGTGGTGGGGTTCGGTCAGCTCGTCCGGCTCGTCGACACCCTCGCCCACCGGCTCCTGCTGCAGGAGGAGCTCTCTCGCGCGATCGCGGACGCGCTCGTCACGCACCTCGGGGCGCGCGGCGCGGCGTGCCTGCTCGACGCGGAGCAGCTCTGCATGACCGTGCGCGGCGAGAAGCGCGGCGGCGCGCGCGCGCACGCGGACGCCTGGGTGGGGGCGCTCGCGCGGGACGGCGCGGCGCGGCGGCGCTTCCTCGCGCTCGCCGGGCGCGCCGGTGCGCCGGCCCGCGGGGCGCGGAGGGCGAGGCGGTGACCGCGAGGACCGCCATCGTCACGGGCGGCGGGCGGGGCATCGGCGCGGCGATCGCGCGGGCGCTCACGGCCCGCGGGGTCGCCGTCACGGTCTTCGCCCGGACGGCAGGTCAGGTGGAGGCGCTCGTGGCGGAGGGCGGCGCGGCCCTCGCCGTGGCGGGGGACGTCTCGCGCGAGGAGGACGTGGCCCGCCTCCTCGCGTCGCACGAGCGGGCCCTCGGCCCGGTCGAGCTGCTCGTGAACAACGCCGGCGTGCTCGCGCGCGGGCTCGCCGAGGATCTCACCCCGGCCGCGTTCCGCGAGGTGCTCGAGGTGAACCTCACCGGCGCGTTCCTCTGCGCCCGCGCCGTGATCCCCGGGATGAAGGCGCGGCGGCGCGGCAGGATCGTGAACGTCTGCTCGATCTCCGCCACCCTCGGCACCGCGGCGGCGAGCGCCTACAACGCGTCGAAGTGGGGGCTCGTGGGGCTCACGAAGTGCCTCGCCGAGGAGCTCCGCCCGCACGGTGTGCAGTGCGTCGCCGTGTCGCCGGGCAGCACCGACACCGAGATGCTGAAGGCGACGCCGTTCGCGCCGGTCCTGAGCCCCGAGGACGTCGCGCGGGTCGTGGTATTCGCGGCGCTCGACGCGCCGGCGGCGATCACGGCCGCGAACCTGGAGGTGTTCGGATGACCGCGCCCGTCGCCGCGGCGCTGGCGGACCTCGCCCGCGCCTTCCCCGCCGAGCGCCTCACGCGCGACCCCGAGCGCCTCGAGGCGTACGGGCGAGACGAGTCCGACCTCGGGGCCTACCCGCCCGACGTCGCGGTGCTCGTCGAGTCCGCCGAGGAGATCCGGGAGGTCTTCCGGATCGCGAGCGCGCACCGCGTGCCGGTCGTGCCGGTGGCGGCGCGCAGCGGCAAGTCGGGCGGCGTGCTGGCGGTGCAGCGCGGGATCGCGGTGTCGCTCGACCGGATGAACCGGATCCTCGAGATCTCGCCCGAGGACCTCGTGGCCCGCGTCGAGCCCGGCGTCGTGACGGGCCAGCTCCAGGCGGCGGTCGAGGAGCACGGGCTCTTCTACCCCCCGGATCCGAACTCGCTCGAGCTGTGCACCATCGGCGGCAACGTCGCCGAGAACGCGGGCGGGCCGCGCGCGCTCAAGTACGGCGTGACCCGAGAGTACGTCCTCGGGCTCACCGCGGTCGTCCCCACCGGCGAGATCCTGAAGGTCGGCCACCGGAGCATCAAGGGCGTCGCCGGCTACGACCTGACCGGCCTGCTCGTCGGGAGCGAGGGGACGCTCGCGATCGTCACCGAGGTCATGGTGAAGCTCCTGCCGCGCCCGCGCCACGTCTCGACCGCGCTCGTGGTGTTCGACTCGGTCGCGAGCGCGGCGCGCGCCGTCTCCCGCGTGCTCGCGGGCGGGGTGATCCCGCGCTGCCTCGAGCTCCTCGACGACGTCTCGCTCGCCGCCGCGGGCAAGACCTCGCCGTTCCGGTTCCCCGCGGGGGCGGGGGCGGCGCTCCTCGTCGAGACCGACGGCAACGACGAGGAGAGCGTGTTCGCGGAGATCGTCCGGGTCGCCGAGATCGTGCAGGGGGACGCGGCGGGCGAGGTGATCGTCGCGCAGAACGAGGCGCAGCGCCGCGAGGTGTGGGAGACGCGCCGCTACCTGTCGGTCAACCTCAAGACGCTCCACCCGATGAAGCTCTCGGAGGACGTCGCCGTCCCGCGCTCCAAGATCCCGGCGATGGTGGAGCGCGCCAAGGCGATCGGGGCCCGGCACGGCCTCGTCGTCGCGACGTACGGGCACGCCGGCGACGGCAACCTCCACTGCAACGTGCTCTTCGATCGGGCGGAGGAGCGCCCGCGGGTCGATCTCGCGGTCGGGGAGATCCTCCGCGCGGCGGTGGATCTCGGCGGCACCATCACCGGCGAGCACGGCGTCGGCCTCGCGAAGCGCGACTTCCTCGAGTACGAGCAGGGCAGGGAGCTCGTCGCCCTCCAGCGCCGCCTCAAGGCGGTCTTCGATCCGCTCGGAATCCTCAACCCGGGGAAGATGTTCCCGGGCTGAGGGGCCCTCGGACGCGCGGATCCGATCTTCTGATCAGATTGATTGGGGACAAGGACGGTCCACAATCCTCGCGTCATTTCAGGGGGTTAGGTTTGACTTCCCCGGCCCAATCCGGCATGAAGTCAAGGCCGGCCCGGCGCCTACCGCCGGGCCTTCGCTTCGCGCGCACTCTCTGAAAGGACGAAAGGACACATGTCCACGCAAGTTTCCGCGGGAAAGCACACGGTCGAGCAGGTCGAGGCCGTCACCATCCGCTTCGTCGGCGACTCCGGCGACGGCATGCAGCTCACCGGCACTGAGTTCACGCGGGCGAGCGCGCTGGCCGGCAACGACCTCGCGACGTTCCCGGACTACCCCGCGGAGATCCGCGCGCCCGCCGGCTCGCTCTACGGCGTGTCGGGCTACCAGGTGAACTTCGGCGCCCGGGAGATCCACACCCCCGGCGACGCGCCCGACGTGCTGGTCGCGATGAACCCGGCGGCGCTCAAGACGAACCTCGCCGATCTGAAGCCGGGCGGCATGCTGCTCGTGAACGCCGGCGCGTTCACGGCGGGCAACCTCGAGAAGGCCGGCTACAAGACGAACCCGCTCGAGGACGCCGCGCTCACGCAGACGTACAAGCTCGTCCCCGTCGACATGAACAAGCTCACCGAGACCGCGCTCGCGGGCTCGGGGCTGTCGTCGAAGGAGGTCGCGCGCTGCAAGAACTACTTCGCGCTCGGCCTCATGTACTGGCTCTACAGCCGGCCGATCGAGCCGCAGCTCGAGGCGATCCAGCGGAAGTTCGCGAAGAAGCCGGAGTTCGCCTCGGCGAACGCCGCCGTCTTCAAGGCGGGCCACGCCTACGGCGAGACGTCCGAGGTGTTCTACCAGCGGTACCAGGTGCCGGCCTCGAAGCTCGCCGCGGGCACGTACCGCAACGTGACCGGCAACTTCGCCACGGCGCTCGGCTTCGCCACGGTCGCGCGGCTCACCGGCCGGCAGGTGTTCCTCGGCAGCTACCCCATCACGCCCGCCACCGAGATCCTCCAGGAGATGTCGTACTTCAAGGAGCACGGGGTGGTGACGTACCAGGCCGAGGACGAGATCGCGGGCATCGGCTCCGCCATCGGCGCCGCCTTCGGCGGCGCGCTCGCCTGCACCTCCACCTCCGGCCCGGGCCTCGCGCTCAAGACCGAGATGATGGGCCTCGCCGTCATCACCGAGCTGCCGCTCGTCATCGTGAACGTGCAGCGCGGCGGTCCGTCCACGGGCATGCCGACGAAGACCGAGCAGGCGGACCTGCTCATGGCCCTCTTCGGCCGCCACGGCGAGGCGCCCATGCCGGTCCTCGCGGCGCAGAGCCCGGCGGACTGCTTCTGGTCGGCGATCGAGGCGATGAAGATCGCCACGAAGTGGATGACGCCGGTGCTCCTCCTCACCGACGGCTACCTCGGCAACGGCTCGGAGCCGTTCAAGGTCCCGAGCCTCGACGAGCTGCCCAAGCTGCAGGTGAAGTACCAGACCGTCCCGAACTACGCGGACGGCGCGCAGTACATGCCGTACCTGCGCGACGACAAGCTCGTGCGGCCCTGGGCGGTCCCGGGCACGCCGGGTCTCGAGCACCGCGTCGGCGGCCTCGAGAAGGACTCGCTCTCGGGCATGGTGTCGTACGACGGCATGAACCACGAGCGCATGGTGAAGACGCGCGCGCAGAAGATCCGCAACGTGGTGGAGGACGTCCCTGACGTCGAGACGTTCGGCGCGGCGAGCGGGGACCTCCTGCTCGTCTCCTGGGGCGGCACGTTCGGCGCGGTCCGCGGCGCCGCCGAGGAGCTGCAGGCGCGCGGCAAGGCCGTGAGCCACGTGCACCTGCGCTGGCTGAACCCGCTCCCGAAGAACCTCGGCGAGGTGCTGAGGCGCTTCAAGAAGGTGTTCGTGCCCGAGGTGAACGACGGGCAGCTCGCCTTCTACCTGCGCGGCAAGTTCCCGGGGGTCGATCCGCTGCAGTTCAACCGCATCAACGGCAAGCCCATCAAGATCGGCGAGCTCGTGGGCAAGGTCCTCGAGGTCCTCTGAGAGAGCCGGAAAGGACTATCACCATGAGCACGAATGGACAGAACGTGAATACCGCCCTCCCGACCTACACGAAGAAGGACTTCGAGTCCGGCGTCGATCCGCGCTGGTGCCCCGGCTGCGGCGACTACTCGATCATCAACCAGGTGCAGCGCGCGCTGCCGGCCGTCGGGGTGAAGCGCGAGAACATCGTCTTCATCTCCGGCATCGGCTGCTCGTCCCGCTTCCCGTACTACATGAACAACTACGGGATGCACACGCTGCACGGCCGCGCGCCGTCCTTCGCCTCGGGCCTCAAGGTCTCCCGGCCCGAGCTGCAGGTGTGGATCGTGACCGGCGACGGCGACGCGCTCGCCATCGGCGGCAACCACTTCATCCACGCGATGCGGCGGAACCTCGACCTCAAGATGCTGCTGTTCAACAACCGCATCTACGGGCTCACGAAGGGCCAGGTCTCGCCGACCTCCGAGCTCGGCAAGAAGACCAAGACGACGCCGCACGGCTCGCCCGACTACCCGTTCAACCCGCCGGCGCTCGCGCTCGGCGCCGGCGCCACGTTCGTCGCGCGCACCATCGACGTCGAGGGCGCGCACATGGGCGGCGTCCTCAAGGCGGCGGCGGAGCACAAGGGCAGCACGCTCGTGGAGGTCTTCCAGAACTGCCCGGTGTTCAACGACGGCGCCTACGAGTTCCTCACCGACAAGGCGGTGAAGGCGGACGCGCTCCTTCGGATGGAGCAGGGCAAGCCGCTCGTGTTCGGCAAGGACAACAAGAAGGGCATTCGCTTCAACCCGCAGAGCGCCGAGCTCGAGGTGGTGACGATCGGCGACGGCGGCGTGACCGAGAAGGACATCCTCGTGCACGACGCGACGCGGGAGGATCCGACCATCGCGTTCATGCTCGCGAACCTCTCGATGAAGCCCGGGTTCCCCACGCCGATCGGCGTGTTCCGCAACGTGCGCATGCCGACCTGCGAGGAGCTGACCTGGCAGATCATCGACGGCGCCAAGGCGAAGAAGCCCGACGCGTCGCTCGAGAAGCTGCTCGCCGGCAGCGACACCTGGACCATCGGGTAGCCCGACCGCCGCGTCCCGACCTCGAAGGCCCTTCCCCTCATCCGGGGGAGGGCCTTCGTCTTTTCGCGCCTCTGCGCGGATTCGCGCGACCCCGGGCCGGCCCGCGTCGAATCGTGGAGGCGCGCGGTCGATCAAACGTCGAGCAAATGGGTCGATGAAATGCGCAATCGATTCGCGGGGAAATCTCTTCTCGATTGACCTGCGTCCAGGCGCCCGCGTGGGGCGACGTAGTACTGACCCCGGCACTCTCCCAGCGTGACCGGACCATGCCGGCCCGGACGCTCCAGAGGAGCGATATGACGACAGCAGCGTCACCGGCGGCGAAGAAGGACAAGAAGTTCAAAGGCGTGGTGGTCGTGAACCGCGAGAACTGCAAGGGCTGTGGGTTCTGCGTCGAGTTCTGTCCGCTGCACGCCCTCGACCTGGAGAAGGGCTACAACGCGAAGGGCTACCACCCGCCCTTCCTCGCGAAGCCGGAGCTCTGCAACGGCTGCGACATGTGCGGCCTCTTCTGCCCCGACTTCTCGATCTACGGCTACCGCGAGAAGCTCGACTCGGCCGCCGCCTAGGAGCCACGAATGTCAAACGCGAACTCTTCCGGAACCCTCACCGGCAGCCACTACCTGGACGGCGACCACGCCTGCAGCGAGGGCGCCATCGCCGCCGGCTGCCGCTTCGCCGCCGGCTACCCCATCACGCCCTCGACCGAGGTGGTCGAGCGGCTCGCGCAGCGCTTCCCGTTCGTCGGCGGCCGCTTCCTCCAGTTCGAGGACGAGCTCGCCGCGTCGATCGCGCTGCTCGGCGGCGCCTGGGGCGGCGCGAAGGCCTGCACCGTCACCTCGGGCCCCGGCTTCTCGCTCATGATGGAGCACATCGGCCTCGCCGCGATCACCGAGACGCCGTGCGTGTTCTTCAACGTGCAGCGCGCCGGCCCGTCGACGGGCCTCCCGACGCAGCCCGCGCAGGGCGACATGATGCAGGCGCGGTTCGGCTCGCACGGCGACTACCGCCTCATCGCGCTCTGCCCGAACTCGCCGCAGGAGTGTTTCGACCTCACCGTGGACGCGTTCAACATGGCCGAGGAGTTCCGCGTCCCGGTCCTCGTGATGCTCGACGAGGTGGTGGGGCACATGACCGAGAAGGTGGTCATCCCCGAGGACGCGGAGATCAAGGTCACCGAGCGCCGCTGGACGAAGAAGCCGCCCGGCGAGTTCAAGCTCTTCGCGCCCGCCGAGGGCAGCCTCGTCCCCGAGATGGTGAAGCCGGGCGACGGCTACCGCATCCACGTCACGGGCCTCACGCACGACGAGCGCGGCTACCCGAAGATGACGGTCCCCGAGCACGAGAAGATGCAGATGCGGCTCTGGAACAAGATCGTCCTCAACGCCGACAAGATCGTGAAGTACGAGGCGAAGGACCTCGACGACGCCGAGGTGGTGGTCGTCTCCTACGGCATCACCTCGCGCATCGCCGAGCGCGCGATCCAGCAGGCGCGCGCCCAGGGCGTGAAGGTCGGCTCCTTCCGGCTCATCACCGCCTGGCCCTTCCCCGAGAAGGAGATCCTCCAGCTCTCGAAGAAGGTGAAGGCGTTCGTCGTCCCCGAGCTGAACCTGGGCCAGATGGTGCTCGAGGTGCAGCGCATCGTCGAGGGCCGGACCAAGGTCGTCCCGGTCCCGCACGTCGGCGGCACCGTTCACGATCCGCAGGTCATCACCAACGCCATTGTGGGAGCCGTTCGATGAGCGCGCCGGTCAAGGAGAACCCCGTCAACAAGTACCTGCGCATGGAGCGCATGCCGTCGATCTGGTGCCCGGGCTGCGGCATCGGCACGACGGTGAACTGCTTCGCGCGCGCGCTCGACGAGTCCAAGATCCCGCTCGACAACCTGGCGGTGGTCTCGGGCATCGGCTGCACCGGCCGCGTGGCCGGCTACCTGAACGTCGACTCGTTCCACACGACGCACGGCCGCGCCATCCCGTTCGCGACGGGCCTGCAGCTCGCCCGCCCGGACCTGAAGGTGGTCGTCTACTCCGGTGACGGCGACCTGTCCGCCATCGGCGGCAACCACTTCATCCACGCGGCGCGCCGCAACGCCGACCTGCTCGTCGTGATGGTGAACAACTTCACGTACGGCATGACGGGCGGCCAGGTGACGCCGACCACGTTCCGCCCGGCCATCGCCTCGACCACGCCGTACGGCGCGTTCGAGCAGACGTTCAACATGCCGATGCTCGCCGACTCCTGCGGCGCGGTCTACGTCGCCCGCTGGACGGCCTACCACGTGAAGCAGCTCGCGAAGTCGATGGCCGAAGCCATCAACAAGCGCGGCTTCCGCTTCATCGAGATCGCCGCGCCGTGCCCCACGCTGTACCTCCGCCGCAACAAGCTCGGCGAGGGGCTCGACGAGATGAAGTTCTACAAGGAGAAGAGCGTCATCCGTAACGGCGTCGACACGCGCGAGGTCGCGCTCGACTACCGCAAGGAGATCACGGTCGGCAAGTTCGTCGACCGCGAGCGGGCGACGCTCGAGGACGCGATGGATCAGCGGTACAAGGAGGCGCTCGGCGCGAAGTACGTGCCGTACGTCTCGCCCGGCGCCGCGAAGTCGCAGGCGTAAACGCCCAGAGGAGAATACGGAAATGGGTCCCACGGAGATCAAGATCGGCGGGCTGGGCGGCCAGGGCGTCATCCTGGGCGGCATCATCATCGGCAAGGCGGCGGCGCTGTTCGACAGCAAGCACTCGTGCCTCACGCAGGCCTTCGGCCCCGAGGCGCGCGGCTCTGCCTGCAGCGCGCAGGTGGTCGTCGACAGCGAGCCGATCCTCTACCCGTACGTGCAGAAGCCGCACCTCATGGTGGCGATGTCGCAGGACGCGTTCGCGAAGTTCTCGCCCGAGCTCCGGCCGGACGGGACGCTCCTCATCGAGGAGGAGCTCGTGAAGCCCACCGGGCTGCCGAGCACGGTGAAGGTGTTCGCCGTCCCGGCGACGCGCATCGCCGAGGAGCTCGGCCGGAAGATGGTGATGAACATCGTCATGGTGGGGTTCTTCACCGCCGTGACGGGCATCGTGAGCGAGGAGGCGGCCCGGGAGGCGGTGAAGGACTCCGTCCCCCCCGCCACTGTCGAGCTGAACATGAAGGCGTTCCAGCGCGGCTTCGATCACGGCAAGAAGCTCGTCGCGAAGGCGTAGCGACGACGCGGTTCGGCATCCGGCGCGCCGCGGGGCTTCCCCGCGGCGCGTCGTCTCGTTCTCGCGGCGAAGCTCTCGTCGAGGCGCGCGACCCGGGCGAGGGCGCCGCCTACTCGCACGCGTGCGCGCCGCGCAGGCTGGTGCGGCAGGCGTCCGCGCCCGGCGCGACCTCGAGGCAGCGCTCGCAGGCGCGCGCCGCCTCGGCGCAGCGGCCGAGCCTCACGAGCGAGATGCAGAGGCCGTGGAGCGCCTCGCGCGAGCGGGGCTCGAGCTCCGCGGCGCGCCGGTATCCCGCCTCCGCGCGCGCGTAGCGCCCGTCCGAGTAGTCCATGAACGCGAGGTCGTGGTGCGCGGCGGCGCGGGCGGGGTCCGCCTCGAGGAGGTGCAGGTACTCGCGCCGCGCCTCCGCCCAGCGTGCCGGGCGATCCGGCGCGTCCAGCCCGCGGCGGAGCAGCGCCCGGGCGAGGTTCTGCCGCGCGTCGGCGAGGTCGGGGTCGATGCGGAGCGCGGCGCGCAGCTCCGCCAGCGCGGGCTCTGCGCGCGAGGCGGCGAGCAGCGTCTCCCCGAGGTTCGCGTGGCCCTCGGCGAAGTCCGGCGCGAGGCGCACCGCCCGCTCGAACCGGCGCCTCGCCGCGTCGAGATCGCCCTCGCGCCGGGCGACGATGCCGAGCCCGTTCAGCGCCTCCGGGAACTGCGGATCGAACTCGAGGGCGTGCGCGAAGGCGACGCCGGCGCGCTCGGGGTCCGCCACCTCCAGGTAGGCGTAGCCGCGGCGGACCTCCTCGGCGGCGCGGGGGTGCACGGCCGCGCGCCCTGCGCAGGCGACGAGCGGGAGGGCCGCGAGCATCGAACGGAAGGCGAGGGGGACGTGGAGAGCGGGCATGCGCCCGCTTCTTGCTGCGCGCGTGCCGCATGCGCCCCTTCCTGCGGCTCACCGTCCTCGCCGCCCTCGCCGCGGCGTCCCCCGCGGCCGCCCAGCTCTCGAACCGCTCCATCTCCGTGGAATCCGGGCTTTCGTGGCCGGCCGGCGGCGCAGCTCGCGTCTCGCTCCCCGTCGCGATCGCGGCGACCGCGTGGCTCGACGGGCCGTTCGAGGCCGTCGCGCGCCTCGGCTTCGGGTCCGGCCCGGAGCCCTCCGGCCGCGGGACGGTCCGCCGCGTCGAGGCTACCGCCGGGCTGCGCTGGTCGCCGGGCACCGACGCGCTCCGGCCGCTGCTCCAGCTCGAGCTGGGGTGGAGCCACGCCGGAAGGGACCCGGCGGGAGCGAGCGGGCTCTCCGCCGGGGTAGGGGCCGGGCTCGAGTGGTTCGCGCACCGGGACCTCGCGCTCGGGGCGAGGGCGGGCCTCCGGCGCGTCCCCGGGGAGGGCTGGCGCCCCGAGCTGGCGCTCTGCGCGAGCTTCTACTTCTGATCCGCCTGCGCCGCGCCGGCGCGCTCCGTCCGATCCGGCGTCCCGTCGCGGTCCGTGTCGACCTCCACGCGCTCGAGCACGCCGTGCGCATGGCGCTCCCAGAGGTCGGGCCGTCCGTCGCCGTCGGTGTCCCGCTCCTTGCGGACGAGCTCGCCCTGCTCGAACACGCTCCAGGTCGCGGGGACGCCGCCGACGGGATACGCGAGCTCCTCCCGCACGAGCGCGCCGTCCTCGAGCACGAGCACCACGTCGGGCGTCCCGTCGCGGTCGAGGTCGTAGGCGAGCCGCGAGGGGGCGCCGTCCGGGCCGCGCGTCACCCAGGTGTCGGGGCGGCCATCGCCGTCCTGGTCCTCCGGCGTCCCCGACGGAGATCCCGCGGGCCCGGAGGTGAAGGGGCGGCGGCTCGCCGCAGCAGGCGGGGCGGCGGAGGTCGCCGGCGGGTGAGCAGCGCTGCAGGCGAGCGCCGCCAGGGCGGCGAGGAGGGGAGGGAGCTTACGCATGGCGTTATTTGACACTATACCGATGGTCACATAGGTTCGCCGGAGCCGCCATGGCCCGGAAAAAGATCTCGACGACCGTCTACATCACGCCCGAGCAGAACGAGCGCCTCAAGCTCCTGCACGAGCGCACGCGCGTGCCCGTCGCCGAGTACATCCGGCAGGGCATCGATCTGGTGCTCGAGAAGTACCGCCAGGCGCTCCCCGGCCAGCTGACGCTCGATGACCTCGGCGCCAAGAAGTAGATTGCCCCACGAATGAGCGAAAAGCGCGCAGTCGTCCTCGGGGCGGCAGGGTTCATCGGCAGCCATCTCACCGACCGCCTCCTCGCGGAGGGCTGGCGCGTCACCGGGATGGACAACTTCATCACCGGCACGCGGCGCAACCTCGAGCACCTCTCCCGCGAGCCTCGCTTCGACTTCGTCGAGGGCGACATCTGCCAGCCCCTCGACGCGATCACCGGGCCCGTCGACGCGGTCCTCGACTTCGCCTCTCCCGCCTCGCCGATCGACTACCTGAAGCACCCCTTCGAGACGCTGCACGTCGGCTCGCACGGCGTGGAGAACGCGCTGCGGCTCGCGAAGCGGGCGGGCGCCGTCTTCGTGCTCTCCTCGACGTCCGAGGTGTACGGCGATCCTCTCGAGCACCCGCAGCGCGAGTCGTACTGGGGGAACGTGAACCCCATCGGCCCGCGCGCGGTCTACGACGAGGCCAAGCGCTTCGCCGAGGCGATCACCGTCGCCTACCGTCGCTACGAGAAGGTGGACGTCCGCATCGCCCGCATCTTCAACACCTACGGCCCTCGCATGCGGTTGGACGACGGGCGGATCGTGCCCACCTTCGTGGCGCAGGCGCTCCGCGGGCAGCCCATCACCGTGTTCGGCGAGGGCACCCAGACCCGGAGCTTCTGCTACGTGGACGACAACGTGGAAGGGATCTGGCGGCTCCTGCACGCGCGCTTCCAGGATCCCGTGAACATCGGGAACCCGCACGAGATGACCGTCCTGCAGTTCGCCGAGGCGGTGCAGCGGTTCGTCGGGAGCCACTGTCCCATCGTGCACGAGCCGCTCCCGGAGGACGACCCGCGCGTGCGGAGGCCGGACATCACGCGCGCGAAGGAAGTCCTGGGCTGGGAGCCGAGGGTGGGGTTCGAGGACGGAATGCGGCGGACGATCGCCTGGTTCCGCGAGCGGGTTTGAACGTCGGGTGAACGGGAGGGGGGCGAGGTGGCGAAGCGGATTCTCATCACGGGCGGGGCGGGGTTCATCGGTTCGACCATCGCCGATCTGTTCCTTCAGTCGGGCTGGGACGTGGCGGTCCTCGACGACCTCTCGTCGGGCAAGCGCGAGCACGTGCCCGCCGCGGCGCGCTTCTACCCGGTGGACGTGCGCAGCGCGGCCGCGCTCGAGGTCCTGAAGCAGGAGCGACCGCAGGTGGTCTGCCACCACGCCGCCCAGATCGACGTCCGCCGGTCGATGGCGGACCCGCGCTTCGACGCGGACGTCAACATCGGCGGCCTCCTCAACCTCATGCAGGGCGCGGTCGAGGCGAAGAGCGTCGAGCACGTCCTCTTCGCCTCCTCCGGCGGCGCCACCTACGGCGACACCGAGCGCGTGCCCACGCCCGAGGACCACCCGCAGCTGCCCGTCTCCCACTACGGCGCGGCGAAGGCCGCGAGCGAGCTGTACCTCGGCGTCTACCGGGCGAACTACGGGATCCCCTTCACCGCGCTGCGCTACTCGAACGTGTACGGCCCGCGCCAGGATCCCCACGGCGAGGCGGGCGTGGTCGCGATCTTCTGCGGGCGCCTGCTCGAGGGCCGCCCCTGCACGATCTTCGGGGACGGCGGGCAGACGCGCGACTACGTCTTCGCCGGCGACGTCGCGCGCGCGAACCTGCTCGCCGCGGAGAAGCGGTACGACGGGCCGCTCAACGTCGGCACCGGGGTGGAGACCGACGTGAACGAGCTCTACGCGCACATCGCGCGGGCGGCCCGCTCCGATCGGCCCGCCGAGCACGCCGCGGCGCGCCTCGGGGAGCAGAAGCGCTCGTGCATCGACCCGGCGCGCGCCGCCGCGGCCATCGGCTGGCGGCCGGAGGTGAAGCTCGCGGACGGGCTCGCGCGCACCTTCGAGTGGTTCGCGGCGCGTCGCAAGGCCGCGTGACCTGGTGACCCGGGCGGCGGGGCTCGCGCCGCCCTCCCACATCGTCGCCTTCCCTGCCACCTCCGCGCGCTGGCATGCTCGGCCACGCCAGGGGCCGCGCGCCCGCGGATCCGGCAGGAGGAGACGATGAGGACGACGCTCGCGCTCGCCGCAGTGCTCCTCGCCGCGTGCGAGGCGGCGGTGCAGACCGACGCCGACGGCCTCCGCACCGCGCTCCCCGAGGAGGCGGCGATCCGGATGGCCTCCCCGGCGCCGCCCCCCTCGCCGACGGCCACCACCGCGGAGGTGGTCGCCGCCGCTCCGACGTTCGGGTCGGGCTACGCCCGGACGACCTTCTGGGCGGCGACGACCGTGAACGCCGGCGTCGCCTGGACCCTCGGGCGGCTTCGCGCCGTCGCCTCCCTGCCGCCGACGACCTGCGACGTCGCGTCGTGCACCTGGGGGCCCTGGACGGATCGCGAGGGGCTGAACGTGTGGCGCCTCGTGGCGCGCCGGGACGGCACGGGCTGGTCGTACCTGCTCGACGCGCGCCGGGGCTCGGACGCGCGCGCGGCGTTCGCGCCGATCGTGGCGGGCGTCGCGCACCCGGGCGCGCTCCCGTCTCGCGGCAGCGGCTCGTTCGCCGTGGACTTCGACGCGGCGGCCGCGCTGGACCACGCCGCGGGATGGCAGCAGGAGGACTTCGGCCGCCTCGAGGTCGCGTACGACGCGCGCGAGGCCGTCCGGGTGGACGCGACCGCGCTCGGCGCGCGCAGCCGCGATCCGGACGACCCGGTCCGCCTCGACGCGGTGTACGCCTTCCGCGCGACTGCGGCGGGCGGCGACCTGCAGGTCGCGCTCCAGACGCTCGAGGCCACGCCGCGGAACCTGTCGCTCCGCTCGCGCTGGGACGCGGCCGGGGCGGGCCGCGGTGACGCCGCGTGGGTGTCCGCCGGGCTGCAGTACCGCGCGAGCGAGTGCTGGAGCGGCGCCGCGCTGGGGTTCTCGCTCCTCTACGACGACGACCCGCTCGCCGGGTACGAGGGCGCCTGCGCGTTCGTCCCGGCGCTCTTCGCCGACCTGACGCTCCCGTAGCGCGACAGGCTGCCTTAACCTTCGCCCGGCTCGGCGCTCGTCGCGACCGGGGCGGGCGCGAGCGGCGCGTCGTCCTCCGGCGGCTCCTCGAGGTCGTCGGCCGGCGTGGGACCGGCGAGGATCCGCTCGAGCTCGCTGCTCGCGCGGAGGTGCTCCTCGGCGGTCACGCGGCCGGCCGCGCGCAGGCGGTCGAGGAGGCGCCGCGAGCGGTGCTTGAGCCAGGAGGACGGGTTCGCGAGGTCCACCCGCCGCGGCGCAGGCAGGATGGACGCCATCACGACGGCCTGCGCCGTGGAGAGCGACGCCGCGGAGACGCCGAACCGTGCGCGCGCCCCCGCCTCGGCGCCGAAGACGCCGTCGTCCCACTCCACCACGTTCAGGTAGAGCGCGAGGATGCGCCGCTTCGAGAGGGCGTGCTCGAGCTTCGCCGCGAGCACCGCCTCCTTCGCCTTGCGCAGGAGACTCTTCTCGGTGCCGAGCCAGAGGTTCTTGGCGAGCTGCTGCGTGAGGGTGGAGGCTCCGCGCGCGAACCGGCGCTCCTTGAGGTCGTGCTCGGCGGCGAGCCGGATCGCCTCCCAGTCGAGCCCCTCGTGCCCGAAGAAGTTCGCGTCCTCGGAGGCCAGCACCGCCTCGACGAGCCGCGGGGACACGCGATCGAGGCCGACCCACACCTGCCGGGGCCGGAACGAGTGCCTGCGCGCCTTCGCCTCCGCCTGCCGCTGCGCGATGAGCGCCGTCGTCCGCGGGTTCTCGCGGGCGAGCGGGCGCGGGTCGGGCGTGGCGAGCCAGAGGCCACCGAGCGCGGCGGCTGCGGCGAGGACGACGGCGAGGAGGGCGAGGGCGAGGCGGCGGACGCGGCGCCCGGGGGCGTGAGCCCGGGATGGCATGCGGCGGACCTATAGCACCCGCAGGGACGCGGGGGCCAGGCGCGCCGCGCGGGACGGCGGCGAGGGCGCGCAGCGAGCGCGCGCGGGCCGGACGCGTCCCTCCTACGGAGGCGGCGCCGCGCGGCGCAGAGACGCCGTCGCGGAGCGCGAGGCGAGGGACCCCGCGGGCGGGCCTTCGGCCGGCGTCACGGTGGCGACGTTGCCTCACCGTGAATGGTGATCCCGTTCGGGCCCCCGTTCGGCGCCTTGACGCATCCGGGACCCACCGCTACCTCCCGCTCACCGAAAACGGCACCGTACGGCCGCTCACGGCCCGCAGGCCCACGGAGGGAACATGGCTGACGTGAAGCGTTACACCCCGCGCGACTACTCCAAGGTCCGGGGGCTCACCGGCATCTCGGACAAGCAGATCGAGGAGCACCTGAAGCTCTACGAGGGCTACGTCAAGCGCACGAACGCGCTCACGGAGAAGCTCCAGGGCATCTGCAACGACGGCAAGGCCTCCGGCGCCGACCCGGTGTTCGCCGAGCTCACCCGGCGCCTCGGGTTCGAGTACAGCGGGATGGTGAACCACGAGTACTACTTCGAGAACCTGGCGCCGGGCGCCCAGGCCGAGCCGCCCACCGGCGGGAAGCTGCGCAAGGCGCTCGAGGCCTCGTTCGGGAAGTACGAGACCTGGCTCGCCGACTTCCGCGCGATCGCGACGATGCCCGGCGTCGGCTGGGCGATGACCTTCCAGGATCCGTCCACCGGCTGGCTCTCGAACCACTGGATCAACCTGCACCAGGACAACGTGCCGGTCGGCTTCAGGCCCGTCCTCGTCATGGACGGGTGGGAGCACGCGTTCATGCGCGACTACCTCGCGACCGAGCGCGCGAAGTACGTCGACGCGTTCTTCAAGAACCTGAGCTGGGAGACGATCGAGAAGCGGATAGTTTGAACGGGAGCTGCGCCCCCGCCGCGCCGCCAGGCCCGGATCGCACCAGCGGTCCGGGCCTCGTCGTCCGGGCCTCGACCCGTCAGCGCGCGCCGAGGCGCCGGTAGCGGCCTTCGACGAGCGCGAACGCCGCGTAGGCGAGGAGGCCGAGCGCCGCCGCCCCGAGGAGCACGGCCCCGTACGGCTGGCGCGCGAGCGTCGCGAGCGCGCCGTCGAACCCGGTCGCCTCGTGCGGATCCCCCTCGAGCGCCGCCTGCGCGAAGAAGAGGCCCACGAGCACGAAGACCACGCCCTGCGCCGTGAAGCCGAGCGTGCCGAGGGGCGCCGCCCAGCGCCGCACCCAGGATCCGGCGCGCGCGAGGTCGAGGTGCTTCAGGAACTTCCGCCGCACGCCGGTCCAGATCTGTCGCGCCCCCACGAACACCACGATCGCGGCGCCCGCGAGGACGAGGACGCGGCCGGCGGGGAGCTCGAGCGCGCGGGCGGTCCAGCTGCGCGCCGCCGCGTTACCGCTCGGACCGGCCCGGCCGCCGGAGGCGAGGCGCACCGCCGCCAGGGCGAGCGAGACGTAGCCGAGGCCGCCGATCGCCTGCCCCACGCGCGACAGGACCGCCCAGGCGCCGCGCCGGCGCTCGCCGTCCGGATCGGCGATCGCCTGGACCTCGAACCAGAGGGCCATGCCGACGAGCCCGATCGCGAGCGCCGCGACGAGCGCGCCGCCGAGCGGCGCCTGCGCGAGCGTGGCGAGCGCGCCCTTCGAGTCGGTGGCCCGCCCGCCCTCGCCGAGCGCGAGCCGGAGGGCGAGCGCGCCGATGACGGCGTACACGGCGCCCTTCGCGGCGAACCCCGCTCGCGCGAGCGCCCGAACCCACGGGCGCCTCGCCGAGCGACCGCCCGCCCGCTCCACCTCCGACCAGACCTCGCCCGCGCCGCGCATCCGGCGTTCAAGCTGGCCACTCCGCCGCCCGCCCGCCCGCCGGCGTCCGCGTTTGACCCGCTCCGCAGGGCGGCCGTACCCTCGGCCGCGTGATCGTCCCGCCGGGCCGCCGCGCCGCGCTCCGCCGCCGCCTCCTCGCCTGGTACGACGCCGGCCACCGCGCCCTGCCGTGGCGCGCCGCGCAGCACGGCGCGGATCCGTACCGCGTCTGGCTCGCGGAGGTCATGCTCCAGCAGACGCAGGTGGCCACCGTGGTGCCCTACTTCGAGCGCTTCGTGGCGCGCTTCCCGACGCTCGCCGCGCTCGCCGCGGCGGACGAGGACGAGGTGCTCGCGCTCTGGAGCGGGCTCGGCTACTACGCGCGCTGCCGGAACCTCCTCGCCGCCGCGCGCACCGCGCTGGCGCGCCACGGTGGCCTGCCGGGCTCGGTCGAGGCCCTGCGGGCGCTCCCCGGGTTCGGCCCCTACACCGCGGGCGCGGTCGCGAGCATCGCGTTCGCGCTGCCCGCCGCGGCGGTGGACGGGAACGTGGCGCGAGTCGTCGCGCGGCTCTTCTGCGTCGACGGCGAGCCGGGCGCGCCGGCGGTGCAGCGCGCCCTGTGGGCGCTCGCGGGCGAGCTCGTCCCCGAGGAGCGGCCCGGCGACTTCAACCAGGCGCTGATGGAGCTCGGGGCGACGCTGTGCCGCAAGCCCGCGCCGGCCTGCGCGCGGTGCCCCGTGCGGAGTGCCTGCGCCGCTCACGGTGCCGGCCGCGCAGCGGAGATCCCGCCGGCCCGGCGGCGGGGTGCGCGGCGAGCGGCAGCGGTCGCGTGCGCCGTCGCCGAGGTGGGCGGGGCGCTCGTGCTGGTCCGGCGCGCGCCGAGCGGGCTGCTCGGCGGGCTGTGGGATCTGCCGGCGGTGGACGTGACCGGCGCGACCGAGCGGCAGGGCGCGGCCGCGCTCCGGCGGACGCTGCGGGCGCGCTTCGGCGCCGGCGCGGTGGGCGCGCTGCTCGCCGAGGTCGAGCGCACGCTCACGCAC
>NZ_JALCZC010000006.1:80176-97353 GCF_022690805.1 Anaeromyxobacter sp. SG66 | reverse complement strand
GCCGGGCTCGCCGGCGGAGCCGGGGACGTCCTCGCGCGCCCAGGCGAGCCAGCGCGCCGCCCGGGCGGCGTCGCCCGCCTCCGCGGCGCGGCGGGCCTCGGCGCCGACGATCGGCCAGGCGGTCTCGGACGCGAGGAGGCGGAGCGCGCCCCCCTCGCGCACGACGAAGAGCGACGTCGCGTGCTCCCCCGGCGCCGCGGCGAAGCGCAGCCGGATCCGGGCGCCCGTCGCGGGATCGCCGTCCCGGTAGAGCTCGAGGCCGGAGAGGGCGACGTCGAGGAGCAGGTCCGAGGTGACGCCCGCCTCGCGCAGCGAGCGGCGGACCGCGCCGAGCGGCGCGGACAGGCCGGCGAGGAGCGCCGCGCGGGCGGGCCCGACGGCGCGCGAGGAGAGGAGCGGCTCGAGCTCGCGGCCGGGGTCGGGAGAGGAGAGGGCCGTGACCACGACCGCCTTCGCGAGCCGGGCCACGTCGTCGCCCTGGGCGGCGACCTCCTTCCACGGGCGGAGCGAGGCGAGCAGGTCGGCGAAGGTCGCCACCTCGTCGGCGTCGTGCGCGCCGCGGACGGCGCTCCGCGCGAGCGCCGCCGCGAGCGGGTAGCGGCGGTCGCGGGCCAGCCGCGCCGCGGCGTCGCGGAGCGCGGTGCGCCCGTCGTCGCCGAGCGCGTCCGCCTCCGCCTCCGCCTTCCCGGCGCCGCCCAGCACCGCCGCGGCGGCGACGAGGATCGCGTTCCGCTCGGGGGAAGGGCCGAGCCCGCGCGCGAGCGCGAGGGCGTCGGCGTGCCGCCCGGCCGCGAGCAGCGCCGCGAGCAGCCCCGCGTCGTACGGGCCCGCGCCTGCGTCGGCGCGGAGCGCCTCGTACTCCGCGAGGGCGGCGCCGAGGTCCGCCCCCGTCCCGAGGAACATTCCCCCGGCGCCGCGCGAGAGGAGCTCCGCGAGGGCGGAGCGCCCCCCGGCGTGGCGGGGGTCGAGCTCCGCGGCCCGGCGGTAGGCGGCGATCGCGCCCGCGCGGTCGTAGCCGTGGCCGAAGCGGCGGCCGACGGCGTCGTGCTCCAGGATCCAGCCCAGCACCCGGTGACCCCAGGCGCGCGCGGGCTCGAGGGCGATGCCGCGGCGCGCCTCCGCCGCCGCGCCCTCACCATCGCCCAGCTCGAGCAGCGCGAGCGCGAGGTGGAGCGGGTGCATCGCCTCGCGCGGGTGCGCGGCGCCGAGGCGCCGGAGCTCCGCGAGGCCCTCCTTCACCTGGCCGTCCGCGAGGAGCGCCGCGGCGGTCCGCTCGAACGCGATCCGCTCCGGCTCGCCGCCGGCGAGGGACCGCGCGCGCGCGGCGAGGGCGTCGGCGTCGGCCGCGCCGAGGCGGCGGCCGCCGGTGTCGAACACGTAGGTGGCGGTGACCGTGCCGTCCTTCCCCGCGGAGAAGCGGCGCGTGAGCGTGGCGGGCCCGAAGCGCTCGATGGCGTCCTCCGGGAGCCGGCGCGCCCGGAAGCCGTCCGGCGGGAAGACGCGGTAGCGGAGCTCCCAGCGGTACGGCAGCGCGAGGGCCAGGTCGTCGCGGCGCGGCGCGGGCTCTGCCTCTCCCTCGCGCGCCTGGGTCAGGAACGCCGGGAGCGGCTCGAGCACCGGCGCGGCGCCGACCGGCACGAGCGCGTCGTCGTCGCCGGTCTCCGCGAGCGCGCTCTCGTCCGCCTCGACGCGGACGGCGAGCTTCGCGGCGGGATCGTCGAGGTGCTGCACCTCCGCGCCGAGGAACGTGCCGGCGCGCAGCACCTCCCGCGCGTACCGCTCGTCGATGCGATCGCGGTGGTCGGCGGGGATCCGCGCCCGGAACTCGCGCTCGCTCGAGGCGAGCGCCCCCGAGAGCTCGCGGGTCTCGACCACGCGGCCGCGCCCGAGCTCCGCGAGGTGAAGCTCCCGCACGGTGAGCGCGGCGTTGTCCGCGGGGCCCGACGCAGGCGTCCGGACGAGGTCGCGCGTCTTGCGCGCGACGACGAGCGCGAGCTTGCCCTGCAGCTCGAGCGGCAGCGTCCCCGGCGGGAGCCGGGGCGAGGCCGGGTCGATCCAGATCGCCGCGCCCTTGCCGCCCACGTGGACGAGGGCGCGATCGAAGACGCCGAGCCCGGGGACCTCGCGCGGCGGGTCGCCCCACTCGCCCGAGGTGAGGGCGACCTCGGCCTCGAGGCCGGCGGCGCGCAGGAGGGCGACGTACAGCGCGGCGAGGTCCTTCGCGTCGCCCTCGCCGCGCGCGAGCACCTCCGCCGGCTTCCCCGGCGCGAGCGGCGCCTCGTCCACCGGCACCCCGGTCGCGCGCACGCGGGGGCGCAGGAACGCCGCGATCCGGCGCACCGCCTCCTCGCGCTTCGGCCGCCCCGCGCCCAGCGCGGCGCGCGCCTCGGCGCGGAGGTCCGCGCCCGCGATCGCGCCCTCGAAGATCGCTCGCACGCGGCCGGCGACGTCGGCCCAGGACTGCCCCGCCGCGAACGCGAGGTACGGCGCGGGCGCGAGCTCCGGCGGCGCGCCGGGGTCGCGTGGCGGCGTCCCGCTCGCGTCGCGGCGCTCGAAGACGAGCGTCCGGATCCCGTTCGCGACCGTCTCGACGGGCGCGAGCTCGACGCCGCGGACGACGAAGCGGACCGGCAGCGCGGCGGGCGCCTCGATGCGGACGCGCACGAGCCGCGCGGAAGAGGCCCTGCCCAGGCCGAAGCGCTGGACCGTGCCGCCGGCGGCGAGCGAGGTCTCGCGCACGGTCGTGACCTGCTCGACGACGGCGCCCGGCCGGACGCCGGGGATCGTCCCGGAGAGCTCGCGCCGCTTGGAGGGCGGGGCGCCGGGATCCTCGACGGGCCCCTCGGCGAGGGCGGCCGGATCGAGCGTGAAGACGCCGTCGGGCGCGACGACGCGCGCGCGGATCTCCGGCCGGCTCTCGCTCCAGGGCGCCCAGGCTCGCTCGACGCGGGCGGACGCGCGCGCGGCCTCGCCGCTCATGGGGCGGTAGACGAGGCGGTAGGTCTGCGCCGCGGCGCCCTGCGCGTCGAGCCGGTAGATCGCCTCCTCGAGGAGCACGTCGAGCGGCGCGCCGCCGGGCGGCGGGAGCGCGTCGGCGGCGGCCCGCACCGCGGCGGGGTCGGCGGAGAGCGGCGCGCCCTCCCAGGGGGCGGCGGCGCGCGCCGCGCGCACGGAGAGGAGCGCCGCGGCGAGCGCGAGCAGGAAGCGGAGGTGGGTAGGCACCGCCGCATTCTGGAGGAGAGCCGGGCGGGCCGCCAGCGACGTCTGCCGACCTGGCGCCGCGCGATCAGTCGCCGGAGGGCGAGATCCGGAACTCGCGCACCTGGGGCAGCCCGTCGAGCGCCCGGGCGAGTCGCCCGAAGTTCCGCTCGTCGTGAGTGCTGATCGTCATCTGGTACTCGAAGGACCGGCCCTCGTTCGCCAGCGCGTAGGAGAGGCCGGCCAGCGCGAACCCGTTCTCCGCGAGCAAAGCGCGCACGGCGTCCTCCCCCATCGCGTCGCCGCGATCGAAGCGGATCCGGTGGTGCGCGAACTTGTGGGCCGGCGCCCGCGCCTCGATCCAGCGGAAGAGGCTGAGCACGCCGAGCGTGAGGAGCGTCGCGTAGAGCGCCGGCACGTACTGGCCGGTCCCGGTGAGCACGCCGATGGCCGAGGTGATCCAGATGGACGCCGCCGTGGTGAGGCCGCGGACGGTGAGCCCCTCCTTGAAGATCACGCCCGCGCCGAGGAAGCCGATGCCGGTCATGATCCCTTGCGCCATGCGGGTGGGATCGACCCGAACCGTCTCGGGCGCGCCGGGGAACCACTCCGCCTGGTAGACGGTGACGAGCATGAGGAGGCTCGCCGCGAGGCACACGAGCGCGTGGGTGCGGAACCCGGCCGGCCGGCCGTGGTAGCTGCGCTCCATGCCGATGGCGCCGCCCGCCACGAGCGCCGCGAGCAGGTGGGCGAGGGCGTCGCCGTGAGCGCGGGAGACGAGCACGTCGAGGGGCACGGCGGAGAGGACCTCGGAGAGCGCGGGCGCCATGGTCCCCTCATCATCCACCCCACGCGCCCGCGGCGTCGGCGCCGGACGGGGCGCGCGGTCAGGAGCGGAAGGCCGCCACGAGCGAGAGCGCGCCGAACAGGAAGAACAGCGACGCGGCCGCCCACCGCATCTTGCGCGACGAGACCTGGTCCGCCACCCGCTCGCCCAGGAACACCGCGAGGCCGTCCGCGGCCAGCATGCCGAGCGTGGTGCCGATCGTCACGCGGACTACAGACTCGTAGCGGGCCGCGAGCGCGACCGTCGCGAGCTGGGTCTTGTCGCCCATCTCCGCGAGGAAGAAGAGGACCGTGGTGGTGAGGAAGGCGCCGAACCGCTCCGGCCCGCTCGCCTCGTCGAGGGTGTCCGGCCGGAGCGTCCACACCCCGAAGGCGATGAAGGTCGCGGCCAGGATCCCCGCGAGCACGTGGGCGGGCACGTTGGCGGAGATCCACGCGCCGACCGAGGACGCGAGCGCGTGGTTCGCGACCGTCGCGACGAGGATGCCGGCCATCACCGGCCACGGCTTGCGGAATCGCGTGGCGAGCGAGAACGCGAGGAGCTGGGTCTTGTCGCCCATCTCGCTCACGGCGACGAGGAGGAAGGAGCTGAGGATGGCTTGCACGGCGGGCGGGCCCTCGAGCGGGGGCGAACCGATACCCGACGAGGGAAGCTCGGTCAACGAACACCGGTCCATCGGTGCGCGGGGCAACGCCGGACCGGTGGCGGCGCGGGGCAGAGGCGAGGTAAACCCTCGAACATCCGCCGTCTTCGGGCCTGGCCGGCAACTTGCTCAAGGCACTCCACGTGATGAACTCGACCGCGACCGTCCAGCGCCCGCCCGCCCGCCCCGCCGCTCCGCCCCGCTCGATGCTCCCGCACGAGCACGGCGCCTGGGGTCAGCTCGCGATGCCGCTCCTCACCGCGCTCGCGATCGGGCGGCCCGGCCTCGCGCCCGCCGCGCTCACGGCGGCGGTGGTCCTCGCGTTCATCGCGCACGAGCCGCTCCTGGTCCTGCTCGGCCAGCGCGGGCGGCGCGTCGCGGAGGAGGAGGGCGGGCGCGCGCGGCGCTGGCTCGCCGTCACGGGGGGCCTCGCCGCCGTCACCGGCGCGATCGGCATCGCGCTCGCGCCCGCGTCGGCCCGCGCCGCGCTCCTGCTCCCGGCGGTGCTCGCGCTCGTCGTGGCGCTCCTCGTCTGGAGGCGGCTCGAGAAGACGACGCTCGGCGAGATCGTCGTGGCCGCCGCGCTCTCCTCGGCCGGCTGGGCCGTCGCCCTCGCCGGCCACGCGCCCGCGGACGACGCGCTCGCCGCCGCGCTCGCCTGGATCCTCGCCTTCGCGGCGGCGACCCTCGGCGTGCGGGTCATCCTCGCCCGCGCCCGCTCGAAGGGCGCGGAGGATCCGGGGAGGCTCCACGCCGCGCTCGCCGCGGCGCTCGCCGGTGTGGCCGTGCTGCTCTCCGCCGCCGGGCTCCCCGCCGCGCTCGCCTGGGCGACCTTGCCGACCGCGCTCCTCTCGATCGTGATCAGCCTCGCGCGGTTCTCGCCGAAGCGGCTGCGCCCGCTCGGCTGGGCGATCGTCGGCTCCTCGGCGGTGACGCTCGTGATCCTCGTCGCGGGGCTCCGGTAGCGAGGGAGCTCACGGTCCTGCCCCGGCGCGACCGGGTTCCGGCGGTGCAATGATCCGACGCGTCAGAGCATCGGCTCGCGCGCGCCGCAGGTGATCGTGCCGAGCTCGAGCACGCCCGTGCCGCTGTCCGGGATCTCGAGCGGCAGCTCGCACAGCTCGCCCTTCCAGTAGATCCGCGCGGCGTGCGCGCCGGCCGGGACGTCCTCGAGCCAGAAGGCGCCGTCGGCGCCGACCGGCGAGCGGCGCGTGCCGCCGGCGACGTCCACCTCGAACGTCCCGTAGGCGGGCACGTCGGCGCGATCGCGCCGCGCGATCCGGAGCCACCCCTCGACGGCGCGCAGCCGGGTGACGTCGAAGCGCACCAGCGCCGCGCCGCGCGGCCGCGCCGCGACGAGCCGCTCCGTGAGGCCGACGCGGTAGCTCTGCGGCACGTCCGCGTCCTCGATCCCGAGGCGGTTGCCGTAGTACGGCAGGAGCCCCGGGACGAGCAGGTCGCCCCGCCCGTCGGTGCGCCCGACCGGGCGCCGGTCGAGGTAGGCGCGGACGCCGCCGACGCCCGGGACGCGCACGAGCGCGAAGCCCTGCTCGACGGGGCGGGTGGCGAAGAGCCGGCCACCGACGAGCACGAGCGCGCCCGAGGCGGACGCGGACCCGGCCTCGCTCCCGTCCACGCGGGCGTAGCCGAGCTCGTAGTGACCGAACTCGGGCTGCGCCTGCAGGAGGCCGCTCACCGCCCCGCCGGCGGCGGAGTCGGCGCGGAGCTGGTAGCCGACGCCCGGGCCGACCGGGACCGAGCGCGACAGGCCCGTGCTCGCGCTCGCGCCGGCGCGGCTCGAGCGGACGCCCGCGTCGAGGGTCCCCCCGCCCGGCGCGGAGAGGACGAGCTGCGCGAACACCGCGCCGGCCGCCTCCGCGGCGCGATCCCTCGTGACCGAGGCGGAGAGGAGGAGCCACGCGCCCGCGCGCACGCGCAGGGAGGTGCGCACATCCACGCGGTGGCTCGCCCCCGCGTCGCGCTGCTCCGCGCCGACGTACTGGAGCTGCAGGCTCGCTCCCCGGCCGAGCGGCGCCGTGGCGTACGCGCCGGCGCGCCACAGGGCGCGGTCGGCGGCGGCCGAGAGCGTCGAGTTCGCGTACCGGGTGGAGAGGAGCGAGGCGTCCGCGCCCAGCGCGAAGCGGCGCGCGACGTGGCGCCAGGCGAGGAACGCGGCGGCCCCGGGCGTGCCCTCGTCCGCGCTCGCGGCGCCCGCGAGCTCGAGCTCGCTCGAGCCGACGCCGAGCGCGGCGGAGGCGCCGCCCTGCTGCACGCGCGGGCCGAGCTCCAGCCGCGCGCCGCCGGTGAACGCGCGCGTGAAGCCGCGCCGCTCCCGCGCGACGAGGATGGGATCGCCGTAGGCGAAGCTCTCCGTGCCGAAGCGCTCGCGCACCGCGCCGACCCACAGGCCGGGCTCGTCGAGCCCGGGGGCGAGCAGGCCCTGCGCCTGGTAGTGCGCCGCCTCGATCGCCTGCGTGCGCCCGAAGGCGTCGCGCACCACGATCCGGACGTCGTTCGCCCCAGTGCTGACGGGCAGGTTCGAGAGGTCGTAGGTGCCCGGCGCGACCGTGAGCGTGCGCGCGAGCGCGCCGTTCACGTAGACGTCGATGGTGGAGGGCGTGGCGGCGAAGGCGGTGGCGCCGGGGAGCGGCGTCCGCGCGAGGTACGGATCGAGCGACAGCTCGCGCGCGAGGCCGACGCCGCCCACGAGCGGCGCGCCGGAGAGCGCGTCGGGGGGGATCGCCGCGTCGCCGGCGGTCAGGCGGAGGAGCCGCGCCGGGCGGTCGATCGTGAGGGTCGTGAGCCCGCGCACCGCGCCCGCCGCCCGGGTCGCCGAGACCGAGCCGGCGAGGAGCGCCGAACCGTGCGAGACGCCCGCCTCGAGGAACCCGGACACGTCCTCCTGGGTGGTGGCGCGCCCCGCGTAGTTGAGGAACGCGCTCGGGGCGTCCCCCGTCTCCAGCCCGGCGGGGCGGCTCGACGCGCGCAGGTCGAGCGCGCCGTGGCCGAGGAGCGATGGGGCGGCCTCGAGCCGGATCGCGAGCGCGCGCTCGTCGAGATCGAAGCGCACCCCGGGCGCGAGCGAGCGGAGCGACACGAGCGTGCGGCCGTCGAGCTCGCGGCGGGCGCCGCCGAAGCCGGCCAGGCCCGCGCGCACGAGGTCGGCGGGCGCGATCCAGATGTCCTGCGGCGCCACGAGGACGAGGGCGGTGTCGGCCGGCCCCCCGTTCACGAAGAGCTGGAGGAAGGCGGGGCGAAGGTCGCCCTCGGCGGCCGAGAGGTCGCGAGGTGCCGCCGCGGCGGGTGGCGAGGTGAGGTCGAGCTGCTCCGCGCTCGCGAGGGGGAGGGCCGCGGTCGGGGTCGCGGTCGAAGGCGGCGCCGGGTTCGGGGTCGGGGTCGGGGTCGGGGTCGCGGTCGGGGTCGGGGTGGACGTCGAGATCGGGGCCGCGGTCTTCGTCGAGGTCGGGGTCGATGTCGTGGCCAACGCCGCCGCGGCGGCCGCGGCGGCGACGAGCGCGAGCGCGCGGGCGAGCTTCTTACGGATCACGGCACGCGCCCGGAGCGCGCGCCTCGATCGCGCCGCGCGCCAGCGCGGCCGAGACGACGACGCTGGCGGCGCGCGCGCACGCCTCCGGCGGGACCGCGACCTCGTAGACGCGCTCGCCGCCCGCGAGCACGTACCAGGCCTCGAGCGATCTCTCGAGCACCCGCGCGCCGTCGGCCGCGACGAGCGCGAGCGTCACCGCGCTCGGCCGCAGGCGGACCGTCCCGGGGTTGCGCAGCGCGAAGCGGACGTGCGTGCCGTCGCGACCGAGGAACGCGAGCTCACCGCGCTCGACGCGTGCGGCCGGGACGAGGAAGACGGGCACGCCGACGCGGGTCAGCACCTTCACGCGCGCGGCGTCCTCCGCGGTCTCGGCCTGCGGCAGCTCCTCGATGAAGATGCGCCAGGTGCGCTCGGTCGCGGCCGGCGCAGCGTCGGTCCCGATGCGCAGTGAGCGCGCCTCTCCCGCCCCGAGCTCGAGGAGCGGCGGGAAGACGGCGAGCTCGCGCGTGGGGGACAGGTCCATCGCCCCGTCGGGCTTCTGCGCCCAGCGGAACGCGCGGATCTGGTAGCGCGCCGGGGCGCCGCCGCGGTTCCGCAGCGACATGAGCGCGGTGCGGGCGCCGCCGGACAGCTCCACGTTCACCGGCGTGACGTCGAGGTCGCCGGCGCGGGCGGCCCCGGCCGCGAGCGCGGCGAGGACGAGGAGGGCGCGGGCGGCACGGAGGAGCGGTCGCATGAGCACGTGAAGTGGCGGGGTGGGCGGCGCCGGAGTCTAATACGCGCAATTCGACGCCAGCAATGAAACGGCCGCGCTCACATGCTCGCACCGCAGCGCGTCGCGCGGCCCTCGCCGCGGCGGTGGTGGGCGCCGTCCTCTGCGCGCGGGACGCGGCCGCGGTCCAGCCCACCTGCAGCGTGAGCGTCGCGAGCGCCATCGCCTTCGGCGCCTACGATCCCTTCTCGACGGTGCCGCTCGACACGACCGGGACCATCACCCTGCAGCACTGCTCGCAGACGCCCGTCACGATCGCGATCGGGCCGGGACGGTCCGGGTCGTTCTCCTCGCGCGCGATGCGGGGGCCGGGCGGCGACCTGCTCCGGTACGACCTGTACCTCGACGCGGCCCGCTCGATCGTGTGGGGCGACGGAGCTCCCGGCACGTCCACGTGGGCGTCGGCCTCTCCGAGCGACCGGACGATCGCGGTGTACGCGCGGGCGTTCGCGGCCCAGGACGTGTCCGTCGGCGCGTACGACGACACGATCACCGTGACGATCAATTACTGAGCGCGCTATCGCGTGCGCTCCCGTGCCCGGTTCACCCACAGCGGCGTGCTCGGCGCACTTTTGCGCGTCACGGGATCGTGGCCTTCTGCGCTATCGCAAACGCAATATGCTGGCGATTGCCAGGCGCGCGTGCAGGATCCGCCGCCGACCACCCACGCAAGGACCCGCCCCATGAACCGCACCGCCCTCCGCCTCTCCGTCGCGCTCGCCGCCGCCCTCCTCTCCACGGCCGCGCGCGCCGCGACCGCCACGAACACCTTCGCCGTCACCGCCCAGGTGGCCGCGAAGTGCTCGGTCACGACGAGCGACATCGCCTTCGGGAGCTACGATCCCACCGCCGGGGTCGACCTCGACGCGCAGGGGTCGCTCACCGTCACCTGCACCAAGGGCACCTCCTTCACGGTCGGCCTCGACAACGGCACCTCGGGCATCTCGGGGACGCGCCAGATGTCCGGCGCGGGCGACGTGCTCGGCTACGAGCTCTACTCCGACTCGACCCGCACGGCCGTCTGGACGAACGCCGCCATGCCGGCGTCCCAGGGCGCGGCGGGCAAGGCCGGCAACCTGCTCTTCGTCTACGCGCGCATCCCCGCGGGCCAGTACCCCACCGCCGGGAGCTACAGCGACACGGTCACCGTGACCGTGAACTACTAGGCGCACTCACGCCGGCAGCGTCCGGCGCGGAGGGGGACACCCGGGACCTCGATGGTCCCGGGTTTTTCGTTTTCTGGGCGCGAGCTCGACGCGGGGCCCGGGACCGCCGTGCGCGGTCGAGCGAACGGCGGCGGACGTCCGGAGATCGTCGAGCCGGAACGCCGCCAGTTCGCCGCCGCCCCGGCGGGGGCACTTCTCTACGGCAACTCCCCGATCTATTTGAGGGGCCCCCTCGCGTGGCGTCTTCCACGGCACGCGCGGCCTCGGCTCGCCGCGCATATCCACGAAGACACGATGGAGAACCTGCCTCCCTCGCCCGCGAACCACCCGGACGGCGACCGCTCCGAGCCGCCGGCGCGCGCGCCCGCGGAGCGCAACACCACGCGCGCGGAGCGCCCGCGAGCGGACGCCGAGCGGCCGGTCTCGATCGGCGAGGCCCAGCCGATCGACGTGCTCGCGGTCGACGACGACCCGCGCAACCTCGAGGTGACGCGCGCCCTCCTCTCCGGCTCGGGGGCGCGCATCGTCGAGGCCTCCACCGCCGAGGACGCGCTGCGCATCCTCCTCAGGCGCCAGGTCGCGCTCATCCTCCTCGACGTCAACCTGCCGGGGATGTCGGGGCTCGAGATGGCGAAGCTCGTGCGCGCGCGCGAGCGGACGCGTCACACGCCCATCATCTTCCTCACCGCGAGCTCCGACGTGCGGCTGCTCGAGCGCGGCTACGCCCTCGGCGCCGTCGACTTCCTCACCACCCCCGTGCCGGAGCAGGCGCTCCGCGCGAAGGTCGCGTTCTTCATCGAGGCGCACCGGAAGAACGAGGCCCTGCGCCGCAACGCGGAGCTCCTCCGCGCGGCGCAGGAGCGCGAGCTCGCGCGGAACGTGGCCGAGGCGCGGCGCCGCTGGGAGGAGGAGGCGCTCCGGCGCGAGATGGAGCGGGAGCGGCGGCTCGTGGAGACGCTCCACCGCGCGAACCAGCGGCTCAAGATCCTCTCCAGCGTCCGCAGCGATCTGCTCACGGCCGAGAGCGTGCGCGAGCGGCTCCCGGCCATCTGCGACCGCGTGGCCTCGCACCTCGGGCTCGAGCGCTGGGCGCTGCACGTCGCCGGCCCGGACGGGCGGCTGACGCTCGCCGCCGCGGGCGGTGGGGCGGCCGAGCCGGGGCTCCTGGCCGCGCTCGATTCGGCCGAGGCGATCCTGGGCGGGCTCGCCCCGTGGGTGTCGGCGCGCGGAGAGCCGCTGCCGCCGATCGCCGCCGTGCTCGGCGTCGCCTGCTGCGTGGCGCGGCCGTGCCTCGCGGGCGGAGAGGTGGTCGCCACGCTCGCCTTCGGCTCCGCCGAGCGGGATGCGTGCGACCCGGACGACCCCGCCACGCTCGAGCTCGTCGGCTACGCCGTGGGGATGGCGCTCGAGCGCGATCGCCTCATCGCCGAGCTGCAGGGCCGCAACGCGGAGCTGCGCGAGGCCGACCGCCGCAAGGACCAGTTCCTCGCGATGCTGGCGCACGAGCTCCGCAACCCGCTCGCGCCGGTGACGAACGCGGTGCGACTCCTCCAGGAGTACGGCGCCGACGCCCGCCTGCGGGAGCGCGCGCTCCAGGCGGCGGGGCGGCAGGTGCGGCACATGTCGCGCCTGGTCGACGACCTGCTCGACGTCTCGCGGGTCCGGAGCGGGAAGGTCCGCCTGCGCAAGGACACCGTCGATCTCGTCCAGGTGGTGCGGGAGGCGGTGCAGACGGTGGACGAGCTCGTCACGTCGCGGCGGCACACCCTCGTGGTGAGCCTGCCCGAGGCGCGGCTCGGGGTGGACGGTGACGCGGTCCGCCTCGCGCAGGTGGTGGAGAACCTCGTCGCGAACGCCGCGAAGTACACCGATCCCGGCGGCCACCTGCGCGTCGCGCTCACGCGCGAGGGGGACCTCGCCGTCCTCTCGGTGCAGGACGACGGGATCGGCCTCGCGCCCGAGCTCGCCGGCGGCATCTTCGAGCCCTTCGTCCAGGCCGAGCAGGGAGTGGACCGCTCCCGCGGCGGCCTCGGCATCGGGCTCTCGCTCGTGAAGAGCCTGGTCGAGATGCACGGCGGCACGGTGCGGGTTGAGAGCCCCGGCCCCGGCCGCGGCTCGACGTTCACCGTACGGCTCCCCGCGCTCCCTCCCGGCGCGGCGGTGCCCGCGCCGCCGGCGGCCTCGTCCGTGCCCCCCGCGGCCGAGGCCCGCGCCGTGACCCCGCGCGACATCCTCATCGTCGAGGACATCGCGGACATCCGCGAGACCCTCGGCGAGCTCCTGCGCCGGCGCGGCCACGCCGTGCGCGAGGCCGACGGCGGGCGCTCCGCCTTCGCCCTCGCCGCCGACGCGCCTCCGGAGATCGCGCTCGTCGACATCGGGCTCCCCGAGCTCGACGGGTTCGAGGTGGCGCGGCGCCTGCGCGAGCTCGTGCCGGCGGTCCGGCTGGTGGCGCTCACCGGCTACGGCGGCTCCGAGGACCGGCGCCGCGCGGCCGAGGCGGGCTTCCGCGCGCACCTCGTGAAGCCGGTGGACATCGACGACCTCGTCGCCCTCATCGACACGCTGGACTGAGCGTCATCTCCGGGACGTCGAGGGCTTGCGCCCGCAGCGCGCAGCTCGACGCCAGCCAGCTCCGCGCGTCCTGGTGGCCGCGACCTCTCCGGCCGGCCCGCGCGCCTGCGGCGAGCTCAGGGGACCGGCTCGCCGCGGACCTTGGCGCGGAGGTCCACCCACCAGTCGTTCACCGTCCCGTACACGTCGTCGGGCCCCTGGTCGGCGCGGCTCGAGGTGTCGAGGTGGCAGACGAACTCGAGGGCGCTGACCCCGTCACCCACGGCGTACGCGACGAGCGAGCCCGACTGCACGCGGATGTCCTCGATCCCCTCGACCTTCTGGTAGCGGAACCCGATCTGCTCGGGCGCCTCCAGCGTGCCGAGGAGCGGGCCGCCGCGGTACACGATCGTCCACCGCCCCTTGTAGATGGCCGGGCCCGCCGCGTAGCGGATCGAGAACGAGATGGGGTAGTCGGGCTCCACGTCCGCCGTCGCGTACCAGCTGTCCGTGCCGTGGATGCGGCTCACGCGCGGGTCGCGCAGCGCCTCGAGCACCTGCGGCACGGACGCGTGCAGGTAGGCCGCGCCGTGCGCGAAGGCGAGCCGGCCCTCGCGCCAGCCGGACACGATCTGGATGGCCTCGGGGTGCGGGTCGCCTCCGTCCGGCGGCGGAAAGGCGGCGGTGGAAGGCTCGATCGGCTGGTAGCCGGCCGCCGGGTCGAACGGCGTCTTCACGTTGTCGGGGCACCCCGTGAGCGCAGCCGCCGCGAGCGCCGCGAGCGCATGAGGGACGCGCATGATCGGCCTCCGGGTGAACGCATAGCGCCGCCGCGGAGCGGCGCCGCTCCCGCACGGCAGCGCGACCCGAGCGGGAGACCTCGAAACGGCACGTTGACGCAAGGTCCGTGCGGTGGTGCGCTCCTCGACGGTCGAAGATTCGCACGCGGTCGCCATCCCGAGGTCGCCATGAAGAAGCTCCTCGCACTCTCCGTCGCGCTCGTCCTCACGGCCTGCGGCGACGGCGGCAACGACAAGAAGGGCCCGGCGCTGACCGGGAAGCTGTTCGGCCAGACGTTCGACCCGGCGGAGGTCGTGTTCGCGGGCCCGCAGCAGTCGGCGAGCTGTACGTTCCCGGGGGTGCCGATCCTCTACGGCATCGGCGACGCGCTGATCGCGTTCTCGCCGCAGGCGGGCGCATGCGCCCTCGCGGACCCGTGCCACGGCCGCAAGGACTTCACGTTCGTCGCGGGGCTGCTGGCGCACGCCCAGGTCCCGGCGACGGCGCAGGCCCCGGCGGTCGACGCGGGCTCGTACGCGGTCTACGCGACGCTCGACGAGGCCGTGCCGGCGATCGCCGCGAACGTGTCCGGTCCCATCCGCGCCGCGCTGCTCCCCGCGCAGAAGACGGACGCGCAGTGCGTCCCGGGCACGCCGCCGAGCGCCACGGGCACGATCCGGATCGACTCCGTCGGCGCGACGGAGCTCGTGGGCGAGATCGACGTCACGTTCTCGGACCAGCAGGGGGGCTTCTTGCGCGGGCCGTTCACGGCCAAGGCGTGCCCCGGCGTCACGTTCGACGCCTGCTTCAGCGACACCGGCCTGACGTGCTCCGGGACCCCGACCTGCCAGTGATCGCGTCGCGCCGCGGGGCGGCCGCCATCGGGCGCCTCGCGGTCGTCCTCTCGCTCGTGCTGGCCGCGGGGGCGCCCGCGGGCTCCCTCGCCGGCGAGGACGAGGGCGTGTACCTCGGCCCGCGCTTCCGCTGGGCCGAGATGCCCGTCCTGCAGCGGGTCCTCCACGACGTCGTCGCGATCCCCGCGAACGCGCCGCGCTGGAGCGCGGGCGACTTCGGGCAGCTCGCCCTCTGGTCGGGCGCGGTCGGCGCGCTGATGTTCCCGCTCCACGACCCGGCCGACGCGCGGCTCGATCGCTGGATTCACCGGGAGCTCGACTCGCGCCTGCCCACCGTCTGGACGGAGTGGATGCAGCCGACCCTCTGGGCAGGGATCGCGGTCGGCGGGCTCGGGACCTGGGGGTGGGCGGTCGCGCACGGCGACCAGCGGGTCGCGCAGGGCTGCTCGCTCATGGGCGAGGCGCTCGCGGTCTCGCAGGTCTACCACCTCACCCTCAAGTTCGCGCTCGGGCGCGACGGCCCCTGGGACGGCGACCAGAGCGGCGACATCAAGGGCCCCGCGAACGCCCTGCGCGTCTACCCGGCGGGCACGCCGTCGGGCCACGCCGCGACGCTCTTCAGCCTCGCCACCGCGGGCCTCTCGTACTTCCGGCCGCCGGTCTGGGTGCAGGTGCTCGGGTACGGTGCCACTGGCACGCTGGTCGCGTTCCACGTCATCGACCACCGCCACTTCCTGTCGGACTCGCTGTGGGGCTCGGCGATGGGCTTCTACGTGGGGACGTGGGTGGTCCGGCACCGCGCCTCGCCGCTCGACGCCGACGGGCGCGCGATCCGCGCTCCGCGAGCCTCGGTCGTGCCGCTCGCCATCCCCGGCGGTGCGGGGCTCGCGCTCGTCGTCCGCGACTGACCGGAGCCCCTCCCGCCCCCCGGTGGGGGCCGCGACGTCATGCCGTTGATCCGCGCCGGGGCCGATGCTTTCTCTCCCGCATGCGCTCGTTCACGCGGTTCGCCTGGGCGGTCCTCACCTACAACCTGCTCGTCGTCGCCTGGGGTGCCTTCGTGCGCGCGACCGGGTCGGGCGCGGGCTGCGGCAAGCACTGGCCGATGTGCAACGGCCAGGTGGTGCCGCGCGCCCCGGCGGTCGAGACCGTCATCGAGTTCACCCACCGCGCGATGAGCGGCCTGGCGCTGCTCCTCGTCGTGGCGCTCGTCGTCGCGGCCGTCCGTGCGTTCCCCGCGGGCCATCCGACCCGCAAGGCGGCGTGGGCGTCGCTCGGCCTCATGATCCTCGAGGCGCTCGTCGGCGCGGGGCTCGTCCTCTTCGGCTGGGTGGCGAAGGACACCTCCTTCGCGCGCGGCTGGGTGATGGGCGTGCACCTCACGAACACGTTCCTCCTGCTCGGCGCGCTGGCGCTCACCGCGGACTGGAGCGCGCAGCCCGGCGGGATGCGCTTCGCGGGGCGCGGGGCGCTCGCGGGCGGCCTGTGGCTCGGGTTCGCGTCGGTGCTCATCGCCGGCGTGACCGGGGCGGTGGCCGCCCTCGGGGACACGCTCTTCCCGGCCACGAGCTTCGCGGAGGGCCTGCGCCAGGAGCTCTCCACCGAGGCGCACGTGCTGCTGCGCCTGCGCGTCCTCCACCCGTTCGCGGCGATCGCCACTGCCGCGGTGCTGCTCCTCGTGGCGCGGCTCGCCCTCCGGCTCCGCCCCGACGCGCGCGTCCGCCGGGCCGCGCTGGGCCTCATCGCGCTCGTGGGCGCCGAGCTCCTCGCGGGCGTCGTGAACCTCGTGCTCGCCGCGCCTGTCCCGCTGCAGCTCCTGCACCTCCTGCTCGCCGACCTCGTCTGGGTCGCGCTCGTCCTCCTCGCGGCGGCCAGCCTCGCCCCGGGGCGGGTGGAGGTCCCGAGCGAGACGCCTGCCGCCCTGCCCGCCGGGCTGCGCGGCTAGCCGCTGCCAGGCTCCCCGTTACGTCCTCGTAGGCGACCGGGTACAATGCCGCGCCTCGTGCGTGCGGCCGGGGGGCTGCGCTCGTCCCGAGCGCTGGCTCGGTCGCACGGAGAACCAGGAGAAATTGAAATGCACGTTCGGACCACTCGGGTCGTCGCGCTTGCGACGCTCGTCACCCTCATCGCCTGCGGCACCGCCGGCAAGCGCACGGCCATCGGCGGCGGCGCGGGCGCCCTCCTTGGCGCGGGCGTCGGCGCGCTGGCGGGCGGCAAGAAGGGCGCGCTCATCGGCGCAGGCGTCGGCGCGTTGGCCGGCGGCTCGGTCGGGCTCTACCTCGACAAGCAGCACAAGGAGCTCGAGAAGGTCGCCGAGGCGAAGCGCACCGAGAACGGGATCCTCGTGAACATGAAGAACGACATCCTGTTCGACACGAACAGCGCCGACCTCAAGGCCGAGGCGGTCACGCAGCTCACGCAGGTGGGCGACATCCTCGCGAAGTACGCGGACGACCGCATCCAGATCGAGGGCCACACCGACTCGTCCGGCTCCGACTCGCTCAACGAGACGCTCTCCCGCAAGCGCGCGGACTCCGTCCGCACCGTGCTCGTGTCGCGCGGCGTCCGCGAGGAGCAGATCTCGGTCGCTGGCTACGGCGAGTCGAAGCCGATCGCCGACAACGCCACGAAGGAAGGCCGGGCGAAGAACCGCCGGGTCGAGGTGCACATCGACGTGCCGAATCCCAGTTAGGGGGGGGGGGGGGGGGGGGGGGGGGGGGGGGGGGGGGGGGGGGGGGGGGGGGGGGGGGGGGGGGGGGGGGGGGGGGGGGGGGGGGGGGGGGGGGGGGGGGGGGGGGGGGGGCGGCGGGGGGGGGG
>NZ_JALCZC010000006.1:0-80166 GCF_022690805.1 Anaeromyxobacter sp. SG66 | reverse complement strand
CCCCCCCCCGCCGGCCCCCCGCCGCCCCCCCCCCCCCCGGGGCGCCCCCGCGACGGCTCCCCGCCGGGAGGGGGCGCTGCCCCCTCCCCACGCTGCGCGTGGGGCCCCTCCCCCGGGTACGCGGTCGTTCCGATAAATGCGGACGATCGTGAGCGATGGGCGCAGCGCTTACCGGCTTACGGCGGCTTTCGCCCGCTCGGCCGCTCGGTCCAGCCCGCTCCACCTGGCGCTGGCGCGGGCCTTCCTCGGCTGCGCAGCTTGAGAGACACGAGCGCCGCGGGCGTGAGGGGGGGAGCATGCGAGACCGGATCGCGTGGCCGGAGCTGCCGCTGTCGCGCTGGAGCGACACGCGCGCGACGCTGCACATGTGGACGCAGGTCATCGGCAAGGTGCGCCTCGCGTCCACGCCGCTCGTGAACCACTGGTGGAACGTGCCGCTCTATCCGACGGCGCGCGGGCTCACGACCTCGCTCATGTTCCACGGCGCGACCGGCTTCGAGATCTCGCTCGATCTCCTCGACCACCAGCTCGAGGTCGCGACGAGCGACGGGACCTTCGGCGCGATGCCGCTCGTGGCGCAGCCGGTGTCGCGCTTCCACGCGCGGCTCATGGGGATGCTCCGCGACCTCGCCATCGACGTGCCCATCCGCACGATGCCGGTGGAGGTGCCCGACCCCGTCCCGTTCGACAAGGACGACCTCCACGCCTCGTACGATCCGGAGTTTGCGCAGCGCTTCTGGCGCGTGCTCCTCGCGACGACCCGGGTCCTGTGCGACTTCCGCGCGCGCTTCCTCGGCAAGGCGAGCCCGGTGCACTTCTTCTGGGGGAGCTTCGACCTCGCGGTCACGCTCTTCTCCGGCCGGCGCGCGCCGGAGCGTCCCGGCGCGGACTGGATCACGCGCGAGGCCTACTCGCACGAGGTGATGTCGTTCGGCTTCTGGCCGGGCGGTGGCGGGTTCGAGGACGCGGCGTTCTACGCGTACGCGGCGCCGGAGCCGCCGGGCTTCGCCTCCGCGCCCGTCCGTCCGCGCGAGGCCCGCTACGACCAGGGGCTGCACGAGTTCCTGCTGCCCTACGCGGCGGTCTGCGCCGACGCCGATCCGGACGCGCGGCTCCGGGAATTCCTCGAGACCACCTACGAGGCCGGGGCGGAGCTCGGAGGCTGGGATCGCGCCGCGCTCGAGCGCGGCGCGCCCGCGGAGGCGGCCGCGCCGGCTTACGGCGAGACCTCCGGCGCCCCGCCGCCGGTCCACTGACCCCCCGGCGGGCGTTGAGGCCTGCTCGCCCGCCGGCAATGGGAGTGCCCGGATCGCGGACCGGCACGTGGAGGAGCCATGAAAGAGACGCACACCTGGAACGACCGGCTCGAGGTCGGGCACGAGGCGATGGATCACGACCACCACCTGCAGATCGGGCTGGTGAGCGCGTTCGTGGACTCCCTCGAGCAGGGCCGCCCGTGGATGGCGCGGCGCCTCGCCGATCAGCTCCTCGCTTACAGCGTGGCGCACTTCGGCAGCGAGGAGCTGCTCATGGAGGGCAGCGCGTTTCCCGAGCGCGACGCCCACGCGGGCGAGCACGGCGCGTTCCTCGAGCAGATGCGCGAGCTGCAGCGCGCGTTCGCGAGCGGGGACGAGCAGCTCGCCACGACCGCGGCGCTCGACCTCCGGACCGCCCTCGCGGCGCACATGAACGACGCCGATCGGCGGCTCGCGGCGCACGTCGCGCCGCACACGCACGGCTGACGGACCTCCGTCGCGTCCCAGCGCGGCGAGCGCTCGCCCGTCTCCCCGTGGCCCGGAAGCGTCGTTCTCGACGCAAGGAATTGCGGCTGTGCGCCGGCGGTTCGACACCTCGGTCTCTCCGGAGGTGTTCGTGGCCACGTTCCTCGCCGTGCTGATCGCCGTCTCGCTCGCCGTGCTGGTCGCTGCACTCGCCAAGCTGACCCGCCCGTCCGGGCCGGCACGGCTGCCTGCGCGCGTGACGGTGCCTGCCCGCGCCGGCCGCCTGCGCCGCCGTCGCTGACGGCGAGCCCAGCCGACGGTGCGCGCGCGACCCTCTCCCGGTCGGCGCCGCTCCGGTGAACGCGCATTCATGTCGTGGCGCGTGGTCGCTTCGCGCGCCCCGTCGCCTCTCCCGCCAGCGCGCGTCCCTCGACCGTGGGATGCCGCGGGCCCTCGGTTCACTCTCCGTTCTGTGCGCGGCGAGACCCAGGCCACCCACTTGAACGGGTTCGCAGCGGGTCCGGGGCGAACGGGGTAGACACCGTAGGTGAAGGGTGGGGCGCTGCGTCCGGCGGCGAGGCGGGGAGCCGCCCGCGCGCACGGGCGCGAGCCGCGGCGTTTGGGGCGCGCGAGCGCTCGCCAGGCTCGGGCGGCGGCTCCGCGCGGGCGGGACGTCCGCCCTCCCGCCGCGTCTCCGTCGCGCCCATCGTTCGGGGAGGGGGACGCCACCATGACGCGTCGAGAGTTCCTGGAGCTGTCCGCGGCCATGACCCTCGCGCCGCTCGCCGCGTGCGGCGGTCGGTCGGCACAGGGCGGGACGCATGACGCCGTCCCGGCGGCCGGCGGGTCGCCGCTCCCGCAGCGGAAGCTCGGGCGCACGGGCGTGGCGGTCTCGCTCGTCGGGCTGGGCGGCTTCCACATGGGGATGCAGGCGACGGAGGAGGAGAGCCTCCGCATCGTCCGCACCGCGGTGGACGGCGGCATCACCTTCCTCGACAACTGCTGGGACTACAACGACGGCGAGAGCGAGCGGCGGATGGGGAAGGCGCTGCAGGGCGGTTACCGCGAGAAGGTCTTCCTCATGTCGAAGATCGACGGCCGCGACGCGGCGACGGCGGCGCGGCAGATCGACGAGTCGCTCCAGCGCCTGCGCACGGACCACCTGGACCTCATGCAGATCCACGAGGTCATCCGCCCCACCGATCCCGCGCGCTGCTTCGCGGCGGGTGGCGCCATCGAGGCGCTCGTCGCCGCCCGGCAGGCCGGCAAGCTCCGCTACATCGGCTTCACCGGGCACAAGTCGCCTCGCTGGCACCTCGAGATGCTGCGCGAGGCCGACGCGCACGGCTTCCGGTTCGACACGGTGCAGCTGCCCCTCAACGTCCTCGACGCGCACCACGACAGCTTCGAGAAGAACGTCCTCCCGGTGCTCCTCGAGAAGGACATCGGCGTCATCGGCATGAAGCCGATGGCGGACGCCCGCATCGTGAAGCAGGGGATCGCCTCGGCGGAGGAGTGCCTCGGCTACGCGATGAGTCTCCCCGCGAGCGTGGTCGTCACCGGCTGCGATACCGTCGAGCGTGTCGAGCAGGCGCTGCGCGTCGCGCGGGGCTTCCAGCCGCTCGCCGTGGATCGCATGAACGCGCTGCTCGCCCGCTCCGCCGCGGCGGGGCAGGACGGCGCGAACGAGCTCTACAAGACGACCGAGGAGTACGACGGGACGACGCAGAACCCGCAGTGGCTCGGGTAGGGCGACCCTCACCTCCGCCCGGCGCGAGCCTCCCGCGCGAGCGCGATCCGATCGAGCAGCGCCGCGAGCCGCACCCCGGCCTTCTGGAGCTGCGCCTCCGCCCGCGCCCGCTGCCGGTCCGGGTACGCGTCCGGCAGCACGAGGCTGCGGCCCTCTCGTGGGAGCGGCTCGAGCTCCGCGTACAGCGCCCGCGCGAGCGCATGCGACTCGTTCGCCCACGCGGCGGGCGACGGCTCGGCCGCCGCGCGCGCCGCCTCCGGGCCGCGGACCTCGCGCGCGAGGGCGCGCCCCGCCGCCACCGCGCCGCGGCGGTACAGGATGGGTCGGAGCACGTCCTCGTCCCACACCCGGTGCAGGCTGCGCGGCCTCTTCCCGCCGCGCGTGCGGGTCTCGAGCTCGGTGCCGCCGCGATCGCGACCGTCCGCGTGCAACGGCTGGTGCACGTCCGCGGCGAGGTGGACGAGCCAGCGGAACGCGTCCGCCCTCCGGACGGCCGAGTCTCCGTCGCGGAGCTCTGCGACGGCGCGCTCCATCGCGGCGACGATGCAGGCGTCCCCCGGACAGTCGCGCTCGCGCACGTAGCCGGCGGCGCCGGGAGGGATGTTCACGTAGTGCCAGGGCCGCGTGGCGGGCTCGCGCTGGGCGTCGGCCCATCCGGCGACGCGCGCGTCGGACATGGGCGTCGCGCCGAGGAGCTCTCGCACGAGCCGCCGCGCCGCGGGCGTGAGCCGCTCCTCCGCGACGGCCGCCGCGACGCGGTGGCCCTGCGTGGACCAGGCCGCGGCCGGCGACGGCCCGACGGCGAGCGCGCCGGCGAGGGCGAGGAGCGGGAGCGTGGCGGGGGAGCGGGTCATCTGGCCTCGGCGTCTAGGGGAGAACCTCGAGCCTACCGCTCCCTGCCGACGCGGACCTCGGCTCGCACCGGGTTCGGGGCTTCACACGCGCCCCGCACGCGATACTAGCGCCGCGCGGAGTCGTTGGAACCGAGTGGAACCCGGCGCCGGAGGCGACGAGCGGTCCGGGCCGACCGGACCGCGCCTGCGGTATCGTGCGCGCGATGGATCGCGAGCGCGTGGCGCTGTACGTCGGGACGGTGGCGGCCTACTCGGACATGTACGTGACCCAGCCGATCCTCCCGCTGCTCTCGCGGGAGTTCGGCGTGGGTCCGGCGCGCGCGGGGCTCACCGTCTCGGCGGTCGTCCTCGCCGTCGCCGCCGCCTCGAGCGTGTACGGTCCGCTCTCCGACGCGCTCGGGCGGCGGCGCGTCATGGCGAGCGCGACGGCGCTCCTCTCGCTCGCGACGCTCGCCTGCGCCGCGGCGCCGTCGTTCGGCGCGCTCGTCGGCCTGCGCGCGCTGCAGGGCGCGTTCGTGCCCGGCATGACCGCGGTCTCGGTGGCCTACGCGGGCGACCGGTTCTCCCCCGCGGAGCTCGGACGGGTCGTGGGCGGCATCATCGCCGCGTCGGTCGTGGGCGGGCTCGTCGGGCGCGTCGGGTCGGGCGCCATCGCCGCCCACCTCGGCTGGCGTGCCGCGTTCGTGGCGTTCGCGGCGCTCACCCTCGCCGCCGCGGCGGTGCTCGCTCGCGGGCTCGTGCCGGGCGCGCGCGTCGCCGGGCGCGGGATCGTCGCGGCGTACGCCGGGATGCTGCGGCACCTCCGCGATCCGCGCCTCGTCGGGGCCTACCTCGTCGGCCTCTCGCTCTTCTTCGGCTGGATCGGGATCTTCACCTACCTGCCGTACCACCTGTCCGCCCCGCCGTACGGGCTCTCCACCGCGGCGGTCTCGAGCGTGTACGTCGTGTACGCCGCGGGCGTCGTCGCGTCGCCGCTCGCGGGCAGGCTCTCCGGCCGCGTGCCGCCCCGGCGCCTCATCGGCCTCGGCCTGGCGGGCGAGGCGCTCGGGATGGTGCTCGTGCTCGCGGGGCCCCTGCCGCTCGTGGTGATGGGGCTCGTGGTGCTCGTGCTCGGGACGTTCACCGCCCAGGCGGTCGTGCCCGCGTTCGTGAACGCCTCGGCGCGGACCTCCAAGGGCGGCGCCAGCGCGCTCTACCTCGCCTTCTACTACGCGGGCGGGACGCTCGGCTCGGCGCTCCCCGGGCTCGCCTGGCAGGCCGGGGGCTGGGGCGCGGTGGTGGCGGTCTGCGCCGCCTCGGTCGGCGTCGGGATCGCCGCGAATGCGGCGCTGTGCGGGCGCGCGCCCGCCTGATCCGGCGCGCTCAGCGCGCCGCGCTACTTCAGTAGCTTCACGAAGCCGAGGGCGCGGGACTGGCGCCGCGGGGCGAGGGCCCATCCCCGCCAGCTGCGCGCGACGCTCCGCTCGACGAGCTCGTGGGTCGAGAAGCGACCGGGGCCGGCGGTGAGCAGCGCGGCGGCGATCCCCATGAGCGCGAGGTTGAACTCGAACCCCCCGTTCACGTTGGAGAAGCCCTTCGGCGCGTGCACCTTCGCGACGGCGACCGCCTGCGTGGCGAGGATCGCGAGCGCGCCGAGGCGGGTGCCGATCCCGAGGATCGCGGTCGCGCCGCCGAACACCTCCGCGACGCCGGTGAGCGTCGCCCAGGTGACCCCCGGCTTGATCCCGAGCCCCTCGAACATCTCCCCGGTCTGCTTCGGACCCTCACCTCGCAGCTTCTGCAGGCCGTGGTACAGCATCGTCGCGCCGAGCGTGGCGCGCACCGGGACGAACGCAGCGTCCTTCGCGACAGCGGTCATCGAGCTCACGAGATCTCCCCCCGGGGAAATCTGGTGCCCTGAGCCGGCGCGACAAGGAGCGCGCCGCCTCACGAGCGCCGCCACGCACGGCGGCGCGGCGAGGGCGCGCGGGGCGAGCGCTGGAGGGGCAACGTCACCGGGGCCGGTAGGTCCCGACGCGGACGGCCGCGCGGACCCGCACCGGCTCCGGCAGCGCGGCGATCCGGGCGGCGAGCGCGGCGGCGTCGGCGTGCCACGCGCTCGGGCCCATGCCGACGAGCGTCCGCACCTCCGCATGCTCGAGGGCGAGCTCGCGCGAGGCGAGCACCTCGCCCTGGAGCACGAAGCGCTCCCCCAGGCTCGCCTCGACGCGCTCGGCCTTCTCGGGGTCCACCGCGAGGAGCCCGAGCGCGTCCACGAGCGCGGCGAGGTGCTCGGGCGCGGGCGTGACGACGACGAGCGCGCCGCCCTCGCCGAGCACGCGCCGGAACTCGGGACCGTTGCGCGGCGCGAAGACGTCGAGGACGAGCCGCGCCGCGCCGTCCGCGACGGGCAAACCGCGCCACGTGTCGCACAGCGCGGCCGCGGCCCGGGGGTGGGCGCGCGCCGCGCGGCGGAGCGCCGGCTTCGAGACGTCGAGCGCGAGCCCCGCGGCCTCGGGGAGGGCGTCGAGCACCGCCGCGAGGTGGTGCCCAGTGCCCGCGCCCGCGTCCACCACGAGCCGCGCGGGCCCGGCGCCGCCGGACCACGCCTCGCGCGCCGCCGCGACGAGCGCGTCCGTCACGAACGCGTAGTGTCCCGCGGCGAGGAACGCCGCGCGGGCGGCGATCATCTCGCCCGAGTCGCCTGCGTGCGGGCGGCTGCCGGTGTCGAGGCTCACGTAGCCCTGCCGGGCGAGGTCGAAGCTGTGCCCGGCGGGGCAGCGCAGCGCGCGGCCGCTCCCGGCGGCGACCTCGGCGAGCGGCCCCGCGCAGAGCGGGCAGCGCAGGGCGTTCAGGATCTCGGGGAGCATCGGAGCCCGGCTTAGCACGAACCGGGACCGCGGGTGCCCCGACTCGCCCGCAGGCACGCCTCGCGCCGGCCCGCGCGAGCGTCCGACGCCCTCACGCCCCGAGCTCCTCGACCAGGCGCCGGACGAGCTCGCGCGCGGGCAGCGCGCGCGCCCGCGCGACGCCCTGCCCGGCCCAGAGCGACAGGTGCTCCGGGTCGCCCTGCTGCGCCGCCGCGGCGCGCATCGGACGGGTGAGGGCGTTCTGGAGCGGGTAGGGGAGGATCGCGCCCGGCTCTGCGTCGACGAGGCGCATGAAGGCATTCTCGAGCCCGCGCGCCGGCCGCCCCGAGAACGCGCGCGTGAGCGCGGTCGTGTCGGCGCGCGCGGCGAGGATCGCCCGCTTGTAGGCGGCCGACGCGCCGCACTCCGGCGTCACGAGGAACGCGGTGCCGAGCTGCGCCGCGGCGGCGCCGAGGCGCAGCATCGCCGCGACGTCGCGCCCGTCCATGAGGCCGCCCGAGGCGATCACCGGGACGCGCACGGCGGAGACGCTCTCGGCCACGAGCCGCGCGGTGGGGACGAGCGCCGCCTCGAACGGCCCGGCGAAGGTGCCCCGATGGCCGCCGGCCTCGGCCCCCTGCGCGACGACGGCGTCCACGCCGGCCCGCTCGAGCAGCCGCGCCTCCTCCACCGTGGTGGCGGTCCCCATGGTGAAGACGTCGCGCTCCCGGAGACGCCCGAGGACCTCCGCGGACGGGACGCCGAACGTGAAGCTGAACGCCGCGGGGCGCGCGTCGAGCACCACCGCGAGCTGCGCCTCGAACGTGTCCGCGGGGAGCGCGGGGACCGTGGGCGGGGGGAGGCCGAGGCGCCCGTGGACGCCCGCGAGGAGCTCGAGCATCCGCCGCGCGTCGCCCGCGGCTTTCGCGTCCCACCCGCCGGCGAACAGGTTCACCGCGAAGGGCCTGGACGTCCGCGAGCGGATCTCGCCGATCGCGTCCTCGAGCTGCTCCGGCGAGAGGTACGCCGCGCCGAGGCTCCCGAGCGCGCCGGCCTCCGAGACCTCCGCCACGAGGGTGGTCGTGGGGATGCCTCCGAGCGGCGCCTGGATGATGGGGTGCTCGAAGCCGAGCCGCGCGAGGAGCGCGTTCGCCTGGGCTGCCATGCGGTCTCTCCCTTGCCGAGCGGCGGCCGCCCCTCCGGGCGCGAGCCGAGGTCTCGGGAGGCTCTAGGCCGGAGGAGACGCCGCGGCACAGGCGCGAGGGGGGCGCCCCCGGCGGAGAGTCCGCCATTCATCGAAGCCCAAGTACTCGCGGGACGAGCGGTGGGTGTTTCGACCGACGTCTTCGCGCGCATGGCGGATTCAGGCATCGACGAAGTCGGCGCACGCGCTCTGAGCGGCGACCCGATGAAGGCGGCGAAGGCGGCGAGCCAGGCGGACGTCTCGTCGTGGGCGTGGAACCGGCTGGGCTCGGCGCAGGCGTGAATTCGCGCGAGCGCATGCGAACGACGCGCATCCACAGCTCGCGCCTGCGCACGGACCCGAGCGTCGCGAAAGGTCGCCGCGGTTCACCTTAAGTAACAGCTATCGCCAGCGATAGTTCGCTACGTCGGGCAATTCGCTCGCCCAGAGCGCGGGCGTCCCAGTTGCGGTGGGTGAAACATTTCCCATTGACGCCCTCTCGCCACGAGCGCGCTCGAGCATACGGGCCGGCGCGAAAATGCCGCTCTCGCGCACGCGCCTCGCGCGTGTCACGCGTGGCGATCGCCGAAAGGCATCGACGAGGATGCGCCGAAGAACGCCGCGCAGGCGCGAGCCTGGAGCGTCTCCGGAGCTCCGAAAATCGCGTGCTACGAAGGGTGTACTGGAGGTGCACCTCATGTCTGCGCTCGCCCCTGCTTCACTCGACTCTAACGTCCTCGCCCTCCGCCTGCGCGAGCTCGCCGGAGAGGAACGAAACGTCCAGGTCGACTTCCTCCTGCACCTCGACGAATTCGATCGGCGCCGAGCCTTCGTCGCGGCGGGTCATGCGTCCCTGTGGGCCTACTGTTTGGAGGCCCTCCACCTGCGCGAGGGCGCCGCCGGCCGGCGTATCCAGGCGATGCGCGTGCTGCGCCGCTTCCCGAATCTCGAGGCTCCGCTGCGCGATGGGCGCCTGTGCTTGTCCACCGTGGCGCTCCTCGGCCAGGTGCTCACCGAGGAGAACGTGGGCGACCTCCTAGCTCGCGCAGCCTTCCGGACCCGGGCCGAGGTCGAGCACCTCGTCGCCTCCATCCAGGCGCGCACCGCGCCGCGCGCAGGCCTCCGCAAGCTGGCCGAGCGAGCGCCCGCCGCGGTGAGCGCCCCGCTGCAGCTCCCAGAAGCCGAGCGGGCCGAGACGGCGACCGCGCCCGGCCCTGCGAAGCCGACCCTCGATTCGCCCCTCGACACCGGTCCGCTCCCGGCGCCCCCACCCACTTTCGTGAAGCCGAAGCGAAGGGCCGAGACGCTCGCCGTGTCGGAGAGCCACTGGTCGCTCCGCGTCACGCTCGATCGCGCCTGCAAGGAGGACCTCGAGACGCTCCGATCGCTCCTTTCGCACAAGGTCCCGGACGGCGATCTCGCTGCGGTGCTCCACGAGGCGATCCGCTGCGCCATCGAGAAGCACGGCAAGAGGAAGGGCGCGGTCGCGCCCGAGCGCAAGACGAAGGACGAGGCCAAGGGCGCGAAGGAGCATGCGGCGAAGCCGCCGACGGCGAGGTCCACGATCCCGGCGATAGTGCGCCGCGCGGTGTGGAAGCGCGACGGCGGGCGGTGCGCCTGGGTGGGCTCGGACGGCTGCCGCTGCAACAGTCGCTGGAAGCTCGAGCTCGACCACATCCAACCCGCCGCCCTCGGTGGGCCGACGACGATCGATAATCTTCGGCTCGCCTGCCGACCCCATAATCTTCTTCACGCAGAGAACACCTTCGGGCGCGAGCACATGGATCGCTTCCGCCGCGACGCAAACGCACGGCCGACGCCGCTCTCGCGCGCTGGCGTGGCATCGCTGTATCCCGGGATGCAGCTGGGCATGTGGGCGCCGTGATTCTGCGGGCCGTTCACGGAGCTAGCCGAACCTCCCCTTCCGAACCCGACCCACGTCGGCCCCGTGTCGGTCACCGCTCTTGCCGCCCGAGTGCTCCGAACGGAAGCGTTCTCGGACCGCGCCGGGCCGACCCGTCGATGCCCAACCGGATCGCGCGGTGCGCCGCTGGTCCGTCCGGAGCGGCTCCGTCGGTCAGCTGCCGAAAATGTGACGAATCCCGAATGCGGAGAGCGCGGGACCCTCGACACGAGACACCTCGCGTGCGGGGGAGAGAGTAGGGCCGCGCACGCGCGCCCACCTCACAGGTCGATCCGCCGGAGCCGATGAACCGCCGCCACGATGGGCAGGGCGATCCACGCGAGGACCGAGGCGCAGAGGAGGAGCGCCGCGCCCACCGGTCCGCCGGTGAGCCGCAGGAGCGCGAGGGACGCTGCGCCGAACGCGGCGGTGCCCTGGACGGCGAGGAGCGATCCGACCCGGATCGCGCTCGCGGGGTTCACGACGACCGAGGCCACGAGGAGGCGCGACGCGGCCGTGGAGCGGAGCAGCGTCGCGACGCCGAGCGCGGCCACGTCGACGAGCACCGTCGCGGCGAACCAGACCACGAGGGCGAGCGCGAGCGCCCGCGTCCGCTTGCGCCCCACCGCGCCGGCGCCGACGAGCGCCGCGATCGCGAGGAAGACCGCGGTGAGCAGGACGGCCCCGAGCACGAGGAGGAAGTACGCGCCCGCGCCCTCCTCCCCGGCGTTCAGGAACACGACGAGCCCCGCCGCGCCGAACCCGATGAGCTCGGCGGCCGAGAGGGCGACGAAGAGGCCCGCGAGCTGCCCGAGCAGGACGACGCCGCGCCCGATGGGCTGCGAGAAGAGGAGCTCGGCGGTGCCGCGCTCCGGCGCGACGGCGAGCACGCCCATCACGAGCGCCGCGAGCGGCACCACCAGGACGACGAGCTGGACGAGCGACACGCTGGTGCGCGCGAAGTCCTCGAAGCCGCTGCCGCCCGAGAGGACGTAGCCGCTCGCCGCCACGCCCACGGCGAGCAGCGCGAACACGCCCGCGAAGATCGCCGTCCAGCGCGAGCGGACCGCGAGCGCGATCTCCTGGCGCGCGACGAGGGAGAGGGCGGCCAGCCGGGTCGGTGCGCTCATCTGCCGTCCGGTGGCCCCGCGGGGCCGAAGATCTCCGCGGCGGTCGCCGGGACGCCGCCGCGCGCGGCGGGATCCGCGTCGCGGGAGGCGGCGTCCGCGTGCGCGACGAGGTGCGAGCCCATCGGCGTCTCGAGCCTGGGATTCCGCGTGTACGTGGCGCGCGCCGTCCGGACCCACTCGCCGGTCCGGTGATCGGCGACCCAGGCCACCGCGCCCGCGTGGGGGCGGGACGCGGCCAGGTGGCGGGCGAGGCAGCCGAGGTCGTCGAAGAACAGCGGCTCCTCGCCCGGCGCCACGAGCTGCGCGGCGAAGTGGCGATCCGAGACGGCCATCCGGCAGAAAGCGCAGGCGTCGTTCCGGGTGTCGAGGGGCGCCGGCGCGGGCGACCGGGTCCGGCAGGCGAGCGCGGCGAGGAGCGCCAGCGCGCCGAGCGCGCGCGATAGGGAAGACGTCATGCCCGCACCTCCGTTCCGGAGCGCCCGGCGGCGCCGACGAGCTCGTCGTAGAGGAGGTCGAGCCGCCCCTCCTCCGAGGAGAGGCCGCGCAGCTCGGCGCCGCTCGCGCGCACCGCCTCCAGCGCGGCGGCGCGGACCGCGGCGGGCCCGATCACCACGATCTCGTCTCCGTGGAGCTCGGCGCCGGGTGCCAGCCGCTCGAGCTCGGCCGGGAGCGCGGCCGGCGCGCGCGCGACGCGCAGGCGCAGGACCCCGCGCCGGGCGAGACGCTCCGCGAGCTCGGCGCGATCGAGGTTCCCGACGAGCGCCCCGTCCACGAGCACGGCGACGCGGTCCGCGAGACGCTCGACGTCGGCGAGCTGGTGCGTGCTGAAGAGCACCGCGCGTCCCTCGCTGCGGCCGCGATCGGCGAGCGCGTGGGCGGCGGCGAGGCCGGCGCGGTCGAGGGAGGAGGTGGGCTCGTCGAGCAGGAGGATGGGCGCGTCGGCCAGCGCCACCACGGCGAGCCCGAGCCGCTGGACCATGCCGCCCGAGTAGGTCCCGACCGGACGGTCCGCCGCGCCCTCGAGCGCGGCCAGCCCGAGCGCGGCCTCGGTGCGCCCGCGGGCGGCGCCCCGCAACCGGCGGTAGAACTCGACCACCTCGCGCCCGGTGAGCGCCTCGGGGAACGCCACCTTCTGCGGCAGGAACGAGACGCCCCGCCGGGCCTCGGGCAGCGCCGCGGAGCGGAGCGGCTCGCCGATCTCCACGCGGCCGTCGGTCGGCCTTACGAGCCCCGCCGCGGCCTTGAGGCACGTGCTCTTCCCGGAGCCGTTCGGGCCGAGGAGCGCCACGACCTCGCCGCGGGTCACCGCGAGGTCGACGCGCGAGACCGCGCGATGCCGGCCGTAGCGCTTGCCGAAGGCGTCGAAGCGGATCACGGCGCCTCCACGTGCCGCCGAGGTCGCGCGCCGGCGAGCAGCGCCCCGCCGGCGGCGAGCGCCGCGAGCGAGCCCGCGAGCCCGAGCGGATCGGGCCTCCGCGGGCGCGGCGAGGGGCGGGGTACGGCGGGGAGCGAAGGCGGGCGCGCGAGGGGCCGCCGGTCGGCGACCTCGGACGGCGCGAGCACGGGGAACGCCCGCTCGGCGACCCCCAGCGCCGCGGCGGCGAGGCTCTGGGCGAGCAGATCGGCGGCGGTGAGGTTGCCGCGCAGGTGATCGAACAGGCTCCCGAGCACGAACGGCCGATCGGAGACACCGTCGCCGTCGAGGTCGGGCTCGTCGTTGTCCGACCAGTAGTTGCCGTCGAGGACCGTGTCCGTCCGGCGGCCCACGAGCGTGAGGGAGGTCAGGTTCGCGATGAACGCGTTCCCCTCGATCCGGTTCTCGCCGCACGAGTCGTACACCACGAGGGCGGTGTCCGACTCGGCGACGACGTTCCTGCGCAGGAGGTTGCGGTAGGAGCCCTCGAGGAAGACGCCGCGCGCGTTGTCCGCGAGCAGGTTGTCCTCGGCGAGCGAGTCGTCGCAGGCCTTCAGGAGGAGGCCGACCGAGGCGAAGCCGCGATTGTGGAGGAAGCGGTTCCGCCGGAAGACGAGCCGCCGCGAGTACATGAGCACGCCGCCGGCGTCCGAGCGCTCGAAGAGGTTGTCCTCGAAGACGTTGTCGTCCGAGTACATGAAGTGGATCGCGTAGCGCAGGTCGCGGACGGAGTTGCGGAGGATCGTGCCGTGCGGCGAGGACTGGATGTAGAGCCCGTCGCGGCAGTCGGCGATGTCGTTCCCCGCGAGCGTGAACCCGTCCGTGTTCCAGACGTGGATGCCCGAGCCCTTCTCGCCCGGATCCTTCCCGCGGATGCCGCGCACCACGTTCGCCTCGACGCGCGCGCCGGGCGCCTCCCGCAGGTACACGCCGAAGAGCGCGTTCGCGATCCGGTTGTCGCGCACCACGGCTCCCGGCGCGGAGACGTGCACGCCGGAGCTGTCGCGGCCGAGGTCGCCGCCGCCGCGCCCGTCCACGTCGAACCCGGCCACCGTCACGCCGGCCGCCCGGATCCGGACCACGCTCCCCTTGCCGGAGCCGCGCAGGAGCGGCCGCCCGCGCCCGACGAGCCGCAGCGGGCGGTCGATGACGAGGTCGCCGTCGTACGTCCCCGGCCCGACCTCGACGGTCGCGCCCGCGGGCGCTGCGTCGACGCGCGCCTGGAGCGGCGAGGCCTCGCCGGGGGGCGGCCGGCCCTCGAGCTGCCCCGGCGCGACGCTCGGCATGTCGCCCCCGGCCTGCGCCGCGATGAGGGCGGCGAGGAGCCCGGCCGCGGTCATGCGGGCTCGGCGGCGAGCTCGCGCCGCGCGCCCCGGACGGCGACGGCGAGCGCGACCGCCATCGCGACCGCGGCGACGATGATCGCCCAGGTCCCGACGCCGGGGTACGAGTACACCTCGAAGTTCGCGAGCTGCTTCGAGCCGAACACCGGCGGCATGAACGGCGGGACCTTCACGGGCGCGGTCGGCGCGAGCTCGTGGCCGTACGCCCACATCGTCTTTGCGAACGACCACAGGGAGAACGCGCCGACGTACATGGACAGGACCGTCACGTCGAGCACGTTCCCGACGGTCCCGAACACGGCGGCGCGGAGGAGCAGGAGCGCGAGGGCGCCGAAGACGAACGGCATCCACAGGAACTCCTTGAAGCTCTCCTGCGCGAGGTCGTGCATGCCGATGTAGTGGTTGAGGAGGTTGATCTCCTTCAGGTCCTGGCCGCCGTTGCCACCCACGAGCTGCGAGGCGTAGATGTGCAGCCGCAGGCCGTCCTGGTACTGCGGCGCGAACATCGTCATGTCCCACAGCGGCTGCGTGAGCGCCACGACGAGCAGCACCGCCGCGAGCACGAGGAGCGCCCGCGGCGCAGCGCTGATCGGCGAGTCCAGCACCCGGTGGCTCCTCACGATGTAGCCGCGCAGCCGCCCGGCCGGCGGCGACATCGCCCGTTCCGATCGCATCACGCGCCCTCCGCCGTCAGTCGTGGCCGTTGTCGCGCTTGCGGCCCTTGTCGTCGCCGCCCGCGCGTGGCTTCACGATGAGATAACCCTGCATCTCCTGGTGGAGCGCGGAGCAGAAGTTCGTGCAGTAGTAGGGGAACACGCCCGGCTTGTCGGCCTTGATGGTGACCGTCTTCGTCTCGCCGGGATCGAGGACGAGGTTGCGGTTGTACCCGAGCAGCCCGAACCCGTGCAGCTCGTCCGTCGTCTGCTCGATGTTGGTGATGGCGAAGGTGACGGTGTCGCCCTGGTTCACCTCCACGCTCGTCGGCGTGATGGTGGAGCGGACCACCACGGTGCGCACGATCACCTTGTCGCCCTCGCGCTTCAGGCCCGCCTCCTTCACGTCCCAGGTCGCGAGGGGGTGGTGGTTCTCCTCCTTCGGGTAGACCTCGATCGGCTTCACCTTGTCCGCCTTGATGATCTGCGCGTAGTGCGGCTCGGGCTCGGTGAAGGCGTCGTAGAGCAGCTTCATCTTCTCCTCGGTGATGTCGATGAGCTGCGACGACTCGGGCTGAGACGGCCCGAGCGACAGGTGCCGCCCGTGGGAGAGCTTGTTCAGGGACACGACGTACTTGCCGTCCGGGCTCACCGTGTCGCCCTCGGCGGCTGCGAGGTGGCCGACCGAGTACGAGACCGGGATCTTGTCGACGACCTCCCAGGTCCCGAGCTTCCACTTCGCGATCGCGCTGTCGACGAACAGCGAGGTGTACGCGTAGCCGTCCGTGCCGAACTGGGTGTGCAGCGGGCCGAGTCCCACCGGCACCTCCGCGTCCTTGATCGACTCGTACTTGAGCACCGGGATCCCGTCCTCGTCGCCGGCGAAGTCCTTGTTCCGGATCGCGGTCTGCACCTTCTCGAAGTTGAACGCGGTGGTGACGCCCTGGAGCTTGCCCGAGCCGACGATCCACTTGCCGTCGGGAGAGACGTCCACGCCGTGCGGCGACTTCCCGCAGGGCATGAGGTAGATGAGGCCGGGGATCTCGCGCGGGTCGAGCACGCGCACGCCGCCGATCATCTTGCCCTTGCCTGCGGCGACGGACTTCTCGGCGAGCCGCCAGTCCACCGCGGCGATGTAGTCGCGGTCGCGCTGCGAGGCGGTCACCTCGAGCTTCCCCGTGCCCCGCTCGGAGTTGTAGCAGGTGAAGAACATCCACCCGTCGGACACGCCCTTGCCGGCGTCGCCCAGGTCCCAGTCGAACGGCGGGGTCACGATCTCCCACCCGAGCGACATCTCGCCCGACTTGGGATCGATCTTCACGCCGACGACGACGCCCTTGTAGTCGGTGGCGTACTTCTCGATGGGCGCGTAGGTGCCGAGCGGGATCGGCACCGAGAAGCGCGAGGACATCATCGCGTACTCGGTGTTCGGCGTGACGAAGGACGAGCCGTGGTTGCCCGAGACGTTCGGGATGGGGCCGAGGATCTGCTTCGTCTTGAAGTCGCGCAGGTCGATGCGCGCGACCCGCCCGTTCATGTCGTTGATGAAGAGCCAGCGGCCGTCGTAGTCGCCCTTCGTCTCCGAGAGCCCCGGGTGGTGAGCGTCACCCCAGGTGTACTCGCCGAGCATCTTCCGCGTGTCGTCGTCGAACCCGTAGCCCGTGCCGGGGTAGGGGGTGAACACGGGGATGGTGCCGAGGTGCCGCATCGAGGGCAGCCCGTACACGAACACCTGGCCGGAGTGACCACCCGACGAGAACATGTAGTACTCGTCGAGATCGCCCGGGGCGATGTACGTCTTCTGCGCGGCCACCGCGGTGTCCGATGCGCCTGCCGGGGCGCGGCGTCCTCCCTTCGGCTTCGACGGCGCGCAGCCCGCGATCGAGATCATCGCGAGCGCGGCCGCCGCCATCGCGAAGCGCCTGCTTCCTTGCACCGTCATGGCGTCCTCCTGATGTTAGCGGGCTCGACGCCCGGCTCCGTGGGCTTCGCGGCGGGCTCCGCGCCCTTCGCGCGCTCCTTCTGCCAGGCGGCGAACGCCTCGCGGAGCTTCGCGATCGCGACCTTCTTCTCCTCCGGCGTGAGGATGATCTGCCGGGAGAGCACCACCGCCATCGTGCCGGTCGGCGCCGCGAGGAAGTCGTCGAGGGTGCGGCCGAAGCGCTTCTGCACGTCCTCGACGGCGATCGACAGGTCCGGCCCGATCTGCGCGGGGCTCTTCACGCCGAGCGAGGAGATGCTGTGGCAGACGAAGCATCCGGTCTTCACGAACCAGGCGCCCGGCCCGGTGCGCATCCGCTCCTCCTCCGCCACCTCCTGCTGCGTCTGCGGCTCGCTCCGCGGCGCGCCCGGGGCGAAGGACGTCGGCAGCGACGTGCGCTGCCAGGAGGTGACGAGCATGGCGAGCGCCTGCACCTCGCGGGTCGAGAACCCGAAGTTCGGCATCACCGTCTCCGGGACGATCGCCTTCGGCTCCTTCAGGTGCGCGACGTGCCAGGCGAACGCCGTCTTCTGGCCGAGGAGGCGCGAGTAGTCGTACTGCTCGGGCGCCTTGTCCCCGACGTAGGTCAGGTCGGGGCCGATGGTGCCGCCGCGGCCGTTCACGACGTGGCATGCCCGGCAGCCCTTGTCGCGCACGAGCTTCTTCGCGAGGTTCACCGCGTCGGCCCCCTTCGTCTCGCGCTCGAAGCGGTGGCAGAGGTTGCAGTTGATCTGGATGAGCGTGCCCTTGTCCTCCCAGGCGAGCGAGTACGCCTCGCCGAGGTACGGCCCGAGCACCGGCTCCTCCCAGTGCGGCGCAGGGCCGTGCGCCTCGTCGGCGTCGATCGAGTACCCCTGGCCGCCGTGGCAGGCGGTGCAGCCGAACCGCTCGACCGGGTGGCTCCGGAGGATCTCCGGCGGGTGCGTGCGGAACGGCTCCTCCGCGGCCTCGAACCCCTTCCACGGCCCGGCCTGGTGGCAGGTGATGCAGCGGTCCGCGCGGCGCAGCTCGGGCACCCAGATCTGCACGAGGCCGTCGTGCACCCCCCGCGCCTTCTCCTCGCCGAACTTCTCGGCGACGCGCCCGCGGAACTCGGCCTGGTACCAGCGCCAGTCCTTCGCGCGGTCACTCCACACGAACAGGATCGTCGAGACGACGAGCAGGACGCCGACGATCGCGAACAGGAGCCGGTCACGGGATGCGAACGGCGATGGCGTCACGGGTTCCATGGTCAGAACCGGGTCGGCATCTCGGGCCAGGCCTGCCACGGCCAGTAGAGGTGCCAGTAGGGGCCGCGCGAGAACGTGCCGACGATGGTGAGGAGGAGGACGATGGCGACGATCACGAGGAAGACGGCGTTCTGGGTGCGGCGGCTCCGGGGGAACCACCGCCCCGCCGCCGCGGCCGGGCTGCGATCGAGCCACGGCCAGACGACGAGGAGCGCGACGAGCAGGCCGGGCAGGATGACGCCGCCGACGAGCGCCCCGTTCACGGTGAAGGAGCCGATGCGGATCGTCGTGTCGGTGACGATCTCCTGCAGCCAGAGGAAGTACCAGGGGGCCTTCGCCGGGTTGGGGGTCACGAGGGGGTTCGCCGGCTCCTCGAGCGGCGACGGGACGAACACCGCCAGGATCGAGATCACCGCGACGGTGCCGAGCATGACGAGGGCGACGCGGCGGGTGAGCTCCGGGACCGAGCTGACCGTGGTCTCCGGCCGCTCGACGGACGAGGCGCGGATGAGCGGTCCCTGCCCGCGCGCGACGCCGAGGAGCGAGTACGTCTTGGTGCGGGTGCGCTCCGCCGGCACCTCGGCGGGCGCGGGCAGCCGCGTCGCGTGATCGGCGCGCGCGAGCCCGCCGTCCTTGCGGATGCGCCACATGTGGTAGGCGAACAGCACCCCGAGCACGCCGGGGAGCACGATCACGTGCAGGACGTGGAAGCGCGTGAGCGTCGGCTGGTCGATGGCGCGGCCGCCGAGGAGCAGCTCTCGCATCTGCGCCCCGACGAGCGGCACCGCCGAGGCGATGTTGGTGCCGACCGTGACCGCCCAGTAGGCGAGCTGGTCCCACGGGAGCAGGTACCCCGTGAACGACAGGAACAGCGTCACGAGGAACATCACGACGCCGATGACCCAGTTCCACTCACGGTTCTGGCCGCGGCCGACGCCGTTCTTGTAGGCGCCGGTGAGGAAGACCCGCACGAGGTGCAGGAAGACGGTCGCCACCATGAGGTGCGCGCCGAGCCGGTGCACCGCGCGCATCCACGAGCCGAACGTGACGACGTTCTCGATGTCCTTCACGGACCCGTAGGCCCGCTCGACGGACGGGATGTGCAGGAACAGGAGCGGGATCCCGGACGCGACGAGGAGGGCGAGGAGCGCGGTCGAGATGGTCCCGAGCCAGAGCGAGTAGCGCCACTCCATCGACTCCTTGAGCGAGCGCGCCGGGAACCAGTGGAGGATGAAGTTCGCGACGATCGCGTCGCCCGCCTCGCGATCGGAGGCGGGGCGCACGCTCCACAGGCGGCGGAGGTGGACGCCCGGCGCGGTGCGGGGCGCTTCCGGCGGGACGGTCGGCAGGACGGCCATGGCGCCTCCTCAGGCGGTCGTGAGGCGGAAGCTGCGCTCCACCGGCTTCGCGAGGTCCACGACGAGCTGCCCGTCGTCGGGCGCGATCGAGAGCGCCCACCACTCGAGCGGCCGCGGCGCCGGTCCGGCGACGTTCTGGCCGTCGCCCGTGTACTGCGAGCCGTGGCACGGGCAGAGGAACCGGTGCGTGAGGCGGAGCTCGGTGCCGCCGACCTTCTTCACCACCGGGGAGGAGAGCGCCTCCGCGCGGACGGTGCAGCCGAGGTGGGTGCACACGGCCGAGATCGCGTGGAAGACATTGCCCTCGCGGAACACGAACAGCCGCTGCTCCGGCAGGAACTTCATCCCCTCCGGGAACTCGGCGGGGATCCCGAGCTTCACGACCGTGGGCGCGTCGTAGGAGACGTTCGGGACGAGCGAGCGGAGCGACGCGAGCCCCTGACCGGCGACGGAGGCGAGCCCCACGCCGATCCCGAGCTTCTTCAGGAACTCCCTGCGATCCGAGGTCATGGCGTCCCCTCCGGCGCGGCCGCCGCGGTCCAGCGCTCCGTGAAGGTGAAGCGCTCCATCGTCATCGCGTCCGTCGGGCAGCGGATGGCGCAGAGCCCGCAGCGGATGCAGGCGGTGTCGTCCTTCAGCATGGCGGAGAGCGGCAGCCCGCCGGCCGTGGCGCGCGCCACCACCTCGGCGCGCTCCCCCTCGGGCAGCTCCACCTCGTCGAGCGGGACGAGCGCGAGGCAGTACTCGGGGCAGACGTCCACGCAGCGGTTGCAGAGGACGCACTTCTCCGGGTCGTAGATGGTCTGGACGTGGCAGACGAGGCAGCGCGCCCCTTGCTGCCGAGCCTGGAGCTCCGAGAACCCGACCTCGACCTCGGCGATCCCGGTGCGCCGGTCCACCGGCAGCGTGGGGGGCGGCATCCGATCGAGCAGCTCGAACCCGGCGATCATGCGGTAGTCGCGGGTCGGGATCTTCTCGACGTCGAGCCGCGTCTCGAGCCGGGCGCGCTCCCCGGCGAGGTACCGGTGGATGGACCGCGCCGCGCGCTTGCCGTTCGCGATGCCCTCGATGAGGTTCCGGGGCCCGAACGCGACGTCGCCGCCGGCGAACACCCCCGGCGCGGAGGTGGCGAGCGTGCCGGGGTCCACGCGGATCGTGCCGCCCGGCGTGAGCTCGACGCCGTCCTCCGGGTGGAGGAACGAGAGGTCCGCGCGCTGCCCGATGGCGAGGATGCAGCCGTCGGCCGGGAGGGTCGTCGTGTCCGCGTCGTCGTAGCGCGGCGCGAACCGTCCCGCCTCGTCGAACACCGACAGGACCTTGCGCAGCTCGACCGCGCGCAGCTTGCCGCCCTCGCCGAGGAATTGCCTGGGGCCGCGCCGCGGCAGGAAGCGGACGCCTTCGCGCTGCGCCTCCTCGAACTCCTCGTGGCCCTGCGTGGTGCGCAGGACGGGCATCTCCTCGAACGCCTCGAGGGAGACGATCGTGACCTCCGTCGCGCCGCCGCGCAGCGCCTCGCGCGCGGAGTCGAGCGCCTCCTTGAGGCGCGCGTCCGCCTCGCCGCCGGCCTCGTCCGAGAGGGCCTTCAGCTCCTCCTCGCGGCTCACGCGCAGCGCGGTGCGGGCGGCGTCGAACGCCACGAACCCGCCGCCGATCACGACCACCCGGCGGCCCAGGTCGAGCCGGTATCCCTGGTTGGCGTTGAGGAGGTAGTCGATGGCCTTCACGACCCCGTCGAGCTCCACGCCCGGCAGCTGGAGCTCGCGCCCCTTCTGCACGCCGACCGCGAGGAAGACTGCCTCGAACCCCTCGGCGCGGAGCGCCGCGAGGCCGCGCTCCGGCGTGAGCGGCGTCTCCAGCCGGAGCGTGACGCCGAGCGAGAGGATCGCGTCGATCTCCGCCTGGATCAGGCTGCGCGGGAGCCGGTACTCCGGGATCCCGTAGCGCATCATCCCGCCCGGCTCGGGCGAGGCCTCGTAGACCGTGACCTCGTAGTCGAGCAGGGCGAGGTCGTGCGCTGCGGACAGCCCCGCCGCGCCCGCACCGATCACCGCGACCTTCGGCCGCCGCCGGGCGGGCGGGGCCTCGACGCGCTCGACCGGCAGGTGCCCGGCGTAGCGATTCCCCTCCCGCATCGGCTCGGTCCGGAGGCGGTTCTGCGTCTCGGGGTGCATCGACTCGACGCCGTGACGCTCGCAGACGGTCCGCTTGAGCGCGCGGATGGTGATCGGCGCGTCCACGCTCCCGCGCCGGCAGGCCTCCTCGCACGGCGCGGCGCAGACGCGGCCGCACACGGAGGCGAACGGATTCGGGGCGCGCGCGACGAGGTAACCCTCCTCGTAACGTCCCTCGGCGACGAGCTGGACGTAGCGCCCTGCGTCCGTGGCGACGGGGCAGCCCGCCTGGCACTTCACCTGCTCCTGCCAGTCGCGCAGCCCGGGTATCCGCGCAGTGATCCCCATCGGTGGGAAATTCTCCGCGCGACCCCGTGCCGGGCGGCTCATCCTGCTGGGCACTCCCCATCGTAGACGTCAGGACGCCCGGTCACTCCGGCTGGGCTCGTCGGCTCGGGTGTGGCACGGCGCCGCGGAGCGCGCACTCTCGGAGCGGCACGCCGGCGTCGGCCGCCGAGGGGCCGTGCCGGGCGAGAGCGCCGCGGCGTGGGGCCGGACGGCCCCCGGCCCGATGCCAGCCGCGCCTCACGTGCCGAAGTTCGAGTCTTCCAGGAGGTCACACATGCGCGCGGTGGTGTGGAAGGGACCGGGGAAGGTGTCCGTCGAGCAGGTGGAGGATCCGCGGATCGAGAGCGCGACGGACGTGCTCGTGCGGATCAGCACCGCCGGGATCTGCGGCAGCGATCTGCACATGTACGAGGGGCGCACGGCCGCCGAGCCGGGCGTGGTGATGGGCCACGAGAACATGGGGGTCATCGAGGAGGTGGGGACCGCCGTGCAGCAGCTCCAGAAGGGCGATCGGGTGGTCCTGCCCTTCAACATCGCCTGCGGCACCTGCTTCAACTGCTCGCGCGGCTACACGAGCGCGTGCCTCGTGACGAACGACGAGGCGGCCGGGGCCGCCTACGGCTACGTGGGGATGGGCCCGTACAAGGGCGGCCAGGCGGAGCTCTTGCGCGTGCCGTGGGGCGAGGCGAACTGCATCAAGCTGCCGGGCAAGCCGGGCGACGAGCTCGAGGACGACTTCCTGCTCCTCTCGGACATCTTCCCGACCGGCTACCACGCGGCGGAGATGGCGCGGGTGCAGCCCGGCTCCACGGTCGCGATCTTCGGGGCGGGGCCGGTGGGCCTGCTCGCCGCGTACAGCTCCATGCTGCGCGGCGCCGCCGAGGTGTACGTCGTGGACGCGATCCCCGAGCGGCTCGAGAAGGCGCAAAAGATCGGCGCCATCGCCATCGACTTCCGCAAGGGGCCGCCCGCCGAGCAGATCCGCAGCATGCGGCTCGCGAACCCGCTCGTGCGCGGGGCGATGCGCCGCGGCGAGGAGAAGATGGCGGGCGTGATGTGCGGCATCGACGCCGTGGGCTACCAGGCGAAGGACTTCGAGGATCCGAGCAAGGAGCACCCGACGTCGCTCACCGAGCAGCTCGTCGAGGTCGTGAACCCCACCGGCGCGCTCGGCATCATCGGCGTGTTCCTGCCCGAGGATCCCGGCGGCAAGGACAAGGCGGCGAAGCAGGGCGCCTACACGCTGCCGTGGGGCAAGCTGTGGGAGAAGGGGATCCAGCTCGGCATGGGACAGACGCCGGTGAAGAACTACAGCCTCGTGCTGCGCAATCTCATCATCGCCGGCCGGGCGAAGCCGAGCTTCATCGTGTCGCGGCGCATCCCGCTCAGCGAGGCGCCGGACGCGTACCGGAAGTTCGATCGGCGCGAGCCCGGCTACACCAAGGTCCTCATCAAGCCGGGCCAGGAGGCAGCGGCGCGCTGAACGCCCGATCGAGGCGCGCGATCCGAAGACGCTTCGCGCGCCGTGCCCTCCGCCCGGAAGGGCTCCGGGCACGAACCGCCTCGAACGCCGACGACCCGGCGGATGGCCGGGTCGTCGGGGTACCGCGGGGCCTGGGCCGGGCTACGGCTTCGTCGCGGGCGGCGCAGGCGCCGGGGCAGGAGCCGGAGCAGGCGCAGCGGGGGCGGGCGCGGGCTCCGTCTCGATCCGCTCCTGCGCGGCCTTGGCCTTCTCCTCGCCCTTGGCCTTGGCCTCCGCCGCGGTCGCCTCGCCCTTCGCCTTGCCGGTCTTGGCCTTGGAGACGCCCTTGGCCTTGCCAGTCTTCGCCTTGGCCTTGGCGGTGGTGGCCGTCTCGTGGCCCTTGGCCTTCGCCTCTCCGGCCTTCTCGCCGGCCACCGCGCTCGTCTCGGCGGCCTTCTCCTCGGTCTTCGCCGCGGCGGCCTCGCCCTTCTCCTCGGCCTTGTTCGCGGCGGCCTCGCTCTGCGCGTCGGCCTTCTTCGCGGCCGTGTCGGCCTTCTTGGCAGCGGCGTCGGCGTGCGCTGCGGCGGCGTTGGCGCGCGCCGCGGCGGCGTCGGCCTTCGCCTTGCCGGTCTCCTGGGCGCGAGCCGGGGCAGCGAAGCCGACCAGCGCTGCGAACGCGAGCGTGACTGCGATCCTCTTCGTCATCGTCTGTGTCCTCTCCGAGTGCGGGAGCGTCATCGCTCCCTGGGTGAACCAAGCACGACCGCCAGGGCGGCCCAGGTGGGGCCAAAGAGACCGCGAGTAAACCACCCTCAATCGCCTGCGCTGGATCCCGGAAAGGGCCATCCGGGGCCAGACGGATCGTCGCAGGTCGGAAGGCCTCGGGCTCCGAGAACAGACGCGCCCGTCCTTCGTCTATTCACGCGGCGCCCGGAGACCGGTGAGACGGCTCGTTCACCGCTGCGCGATCCCCTGCGGCCCAGCGTCGAGAGCGAGCGCCGATTACACCCGGTCCTGCGCTCGCCGAGCCTGCGGCTCGCTGGTGACACCGGGCACGCGCGCCGATCGGAGGAGGGGATGTATCGCCAAGGGACCGAAATGGGGCGCCTCCATCCACTCACCGCGCGCCTCTGCCTCGCGGCCCTGGCGGCGGCCGGCCTGGCGGCAGCCCTCCCCGCGCGCGCCTGCTCCGTGTGCGCCTGCGGAGATCCGCTGCTCACGTCGAGCGATCCGGCCGCCATCACCGGCCTTTTCCGGTTGCAGCTCGACACCGAGTACCTCCGGGTCGACGCCGGCAACGAGGCAGATCCCGCCCTCACCGACGAGCTCACCCAGTGGTCCTTCCGGCTCAACGCGGTGTACCGGCCGACCGACCGCCTCTCGCTGACCGGCACGCTCCCGCTCGTCCACAAGGCCATCGAGGCGGTGGGCCGCGGCGCGTCCACGGCCACCTCCGACGCGACGGGCCTCGGCGACGCGGAGCTCGCGGCGCGCTACGCAGCCTTTCGGAGCGTGAACCTGGGCGTCGGGCGGGTGCAGGAGGTGGCGCTCACCGCGGGGACCTTCGATGCCCACCGGGCCGAACCGCCTGCGCTCGGGCGGCGAGCGCATCGACGAGCACGGCCAGCCCGGCACCGGCGCCTGGGGGCCCTTCGCCGGCGTGAGCTACCGGTTCGAGCAGGGGAGCTGGCTCGCCTTCGGGAGCCTCTCCGGCCGGCTCCGCACCGAGAATGGCGCCGGCTACCGCTACGGCCGGGCGCTGCTCTGGAGCGTTCACGGTCAGTACTTTCCGGCGAAGCGGCTCGCGCTCGACCTCGGCCTCGACGGCCGCCACGCCGCGGCGGACGAGGCCGGCGGGGAGGCCGTCGTGAACACGGGCGGCACCGTGCTGTCGGCGTCGCCCGGCGTCTACCTGAAGGTGCTCGGCGAGGCCTGGCTGTTCGTGCGAGGCCAGCTCCCGTTCCTGAAGCGCTTCCGCGGGGAGCAGGACCAGCTCCCCTCGGTGGTCACCGGCGTCCAGTACCAGCTCCTCTGAGCCGCGCGGCGAGGGCTCTCGCGCGGGTTCGCCGGCGCGAGGACGCCTACGAGAGCCGGATCACGCCGAGGCTGCTCAGGAGGATGAGCAGGATGAGCCCCGGCGCGACGAACCGGATGAACGCGTAGAACGTCCGGTCGTACCAGCTCGCCGCCGAGTGGCCCTTGTTCAGCTCCTCCACGAAGGCGCTCCGCGAGACGAGCCACCCTCCCACGATCGCGATGGCGAGGCCGCCCACCGGGAGGAGCACGTTCGAGGAGAGGAAGTCGAACAGATCGAAGAAGGTCTTGCCGAAGAGCTTCACGTCCGCGAGGACGGGCCCCTGCGAGAGCGTCGCGAGGACGCCGAGCGCGAACATCGTGCCGCCGGTGATCGCGGCGGCGGCCGGGCGGCGCACGTGGCCCTTCTCGACGAAGAAGGCCACCGGGACCTCCATGAGGCTCACCATCGCGCCGATCGTGGCGATCGCCGCGAGGACGAAGAAGAGCGCCGTGAAGAGCCCGCCGAGCGGCATCCGGGCGAAGACGAGCGGGATGGTGTTGAAGAGGAGCCCGGGGCCTCCGGCCGGCGTGCCGCCGAAGGCGAACACCGCGGGGAAGATGGCGAGCCCCGCGAGCAGCGACACGAGCGTGTCGGCGAGGGCCACGCGCGTCGCGTTCGGCACGATGCGGGTCTGGTCCGGCATGTAGGACCCGTAGGTCGTCATGGTGCCCATGCCGAGCGACAGCTTGAAGAAGGCGAGGCCGAGGGCGGAGAGCAGGACGCTCGCCGTGATCTTCGAGGGGTCGGGGCTGAACAGGTAGGAGACGCCGGCGAAGGCGCCCGGGAGCGTGAGGGCGCGCAGGTCGCAGACGAGGAGGAGGCCGAAGAGGAGGGGCATGAGGGTCTTCGTGACCTTCTCGATGCCCTGGGAGACGCCGGCGGCGATGATGGCGGTCGTGACCACGAGGACGACCGCCTGCCAGGCGATGGGCTCCCAGGTCCCGCTCGCGAGGGCACCGAAGGTCTCCGGGGTGAGCGGCCTGCCGGAGACGAACGCACCCGCCGACTTGAAGACGTAGGCGAACACCCAGCCCGCGACGTCCGTGTAGAACGCCATGATGAGCAGGGCCGAGGCGAGGCCCGCCCACCCGATCGCCGCCCAGAACCGCTGGCCGGGGACCACCCGGCCATAGGCCCGCACGGCGTCGAGCCGCATCCTCCGGCCGATGACGTGCTCCACCGCCATCACCGGGATCCCGACGAGCGCCACTGCGAGCAGGTAGGTGAGCACGAAGGCGGCGCCGCCGTTCGAGCCGGTGAGGTAGGGGAACTTCCAGATGTTGCCGAGCCCGATCGCGGAGCCCACGGTGGCGGCGAAGGCGCCGAGGGTCGAGGCGAAAGCGTCGCGGCTGGCAGTCTTCGGTGCGGACATGCGGCTCCTCGGCGGGAATGGGCCGGGCTTCGGGCCGCCCATCTAACACCGCCGGGACCCGTCGATCTTGAGCGAGGACACGGCGCAGGGCCGCGCGCGAGGAAATCGACGACGGCGCGGCTCTCCCGGAGGACGCCCGTCGCCGCGAGCTCGAGGTAACGGAAGAGCGCCGGCGGCGCGTGAGCCCGGGGCCGCGCCGCTCACGGCCACGTGTTCGCGTCGTCCCCGAGCGGCCCGCGCTGCGGGCGGCAGACGCAGAAGCGCTGCCCGGTGGGCGCCTCCATCACCCACCAGGTCCGGACCTGCGCGACCCGCTTCGCCCCGAGCGCCTCGAGCCGGCGAACCTCGGCCTCCATGTCGTCGGTCTCGAGGTCGAGGTGAACCCTGCTCGGATGATCGACGCGCTGCAGCAGCACGATGAGCCGGTCGCGATCCTCGAGCGTCACGTAGTTCCCCTCGCGCTCGCGCTCGGGACGCCCGAGCGCCCCCGACCAGAAGCGCGAGGCCACGTCGAGATCCCCCTTCTCGCAGTCGATCGTCACCGCGCAGAGCCTGCTCTTGTGCATGTCACCTCCGGTGCGGACGATTCTAGCGAAGGCGGCGGTGCGCCGCCGCCACTCGTGGAGGCCCGCTCCCCCACCGGCGCGCCGGGGGGGAGCGCGAGCAAGAGCCTACAGGTCGAACCGCCCACGGATGCCGAACTGCAGCCACTCGTGCATCGCCTTCTGGTCGATCTCGCCGGAGATGGTCTGCGTGCCGTCGTCGATCGAGGTGTTCGAGTAGCGCGCGAGGCTGAGCCCGATGTAGGGCCCGACCGCGAGCTGCGGGCTCACCACGTAGTCCGCGCCGCCGGTGAGGTTCAGGAGCTCGAACCCGCGGAACGAGAAGGAGACCTTCTGGCCGCCGGCCTCCGCGCTCATGCTGCCCCACTCGTACCCGGCGCCCACGCCCGCGAACGGCCGGAGCTGCCCCATGGGCGCGAAGGTGTAGATGCCCTGCACGCCGGCCCGGACGACGCGCGTGGAGCAGTCGACCTGATCGCAGAGCTGGGCGAACTCGTCCCCGATCTGGCCGAAGCCGTAGGAGACGTAGCCGCCGAGGCCGAAGCTCGGTGTCAGCGCGTACGTGGCGTCGAGCTGGATCGGGATCTGGCTCTTGATGCCGTCGGACATCCTGGAGTCCTTCGCGGCGTCGCCGAGCGCCGGGCCGTAGCCCAGCCTGAGGCCGAGCGAGACCTGGGCGTGCGAGGCGAAGGGGACCGCGAGCAGCGTGAGGGCGAAAAGGGCAGGGAGCAGCTTGCGCATGGATCTCTCCTCGTGAGGTGGGAACCGCTGCGGCCCGGTCATTCACCCATCGTGCCACGGACGGACGGTGGATCTGCTCACTAGCGATCTCCGCCCCTTCGGCGGCCGAGTGTGCGCTCGCGGGGCACGTCCTCGCACGTGAGCCCGGCGCACGGGCGCGGCACCCCCGCCACGTCACGCGATCGAGCCACAGCCGCCGGCGCGTCAGCGGCCGCGCGATCCGCGCAGCGCGTCGAGCGAGACCGCCCCGGGCCCGCGCGCGGTCACGTACAGGAACAGGAAGCAGTACAGCGCGGCGAGCTCGCCCTTGTTCACGGCGGGGAGCCAGGCGAAGCCGGAGAGGGCGAGCTTCCAGTGGAACTGGACGTAGGCGACGGCCATCGTGCCCGAGGCCAGGAACGCCGCGGCGCGCGTGAAGAGCCCGAGCGCGATGAGCGCCCCGGCGACGAGCTCGATGAGGCCGCCGAACCAGAGCTGCGTGCCGGCCGCGGGGCCGGGCCCGGCGGCGAGCCAGCCGAGGATCTTCTGGGAGCCGTGGAACATGAACATCGCGCCGGCGACGAAGCGCAGCGCGGAGTAGCTGGGGGTCTCGAGACGCGCCGCGGTCGCGGCCAGTGCACGGGTGTCCATGGCCCGATACCTAACGCCGGGCCGGCGCCTGGCGAGCCTATTCGGCGGCGACGCGGTCTCCCACACGCGCCGGCCAAGGTGCGCCTTGACTCGCGAATCATCGACGGTTATCGATACCCGCCGGGGGGGGCGTCACCATGCCGGTCGGGCTCACCGACGAAGAATTCTGCAGCATCGCCAAGGCGCTCGCCGATCCGCAGCGCTGCGAGATCCTCGAGCGCGCGGCGGCGGCGGGCGGCGAGGTGCCGTGCTCGTCCGTCGTCGAGTCGGCCGCGCTCTGCCAGTCCACGGTGTCGCACCACCTGAAGGAGCTCGTGAACGCGCAGCTCCTCGAGCGGCGGCGGGACGGGCACTTCGCCTACTACCGCTTCCGGCGGGACGTGATGGAGGCGTACCTCGACGCGCTGCGCGTGCGGACCCTCTCGGGCGCGAGCCGGCCCAAGCCCGCGGAACGACGGGCGCGCGGCCGCTGAGCGGACAGGAGGTGGCCTCACGCGGAAGCGTTTCGGTTGAAATCGACGGACGTCGATTTAAATAGAGGGGCCAGGAGCATGCGATGAACACCTGGTCCCTCGTCCCGATGCTGCTCGTCGATCCCGCCGTGCCCGCGGAGGCGCGTCGCGCGTTGCACGCCTCGCTCTACCTGAGCGACGCGGCCCGCGCCCGTGAGGCGCGCGTCTTCGCCGGCCGCGTCCTCGTCGAGCGCCGGCGGCTCTCCGCGCGCGACGCGGCGGAGCTGGTCGGGGTCGAGACGGGGGCGCTCGAGACGAGCCTGCCGCTCGCGGCGTGAGCGGCGCCTCTCGAGGCCGCGAGCGCCGCTGACGTCCAGTACCACCGTGAGGCGGGGCATCGGCGTGCCCGGCCACGAAGAGCCTGGCAGAACGGCACGCGCGGCGCGCCGCCCTCGCGGCGGGTTAAGTACGACGCATGGGCAAGACCCGGCTCGAGGCGTTCAGCGACGGCGTGCTCGCCATCGTCATCACGATCATGGTGCTCGAGCTGCGCGTCCCCGAGGGAGGCCACGACCTCTCCGCGCTGCGCCCGCTCGTGCCGGTGTTCCTGAGCTACGTGCTCAGCTTCGTGTACGTCGGGCTCTACTGGAACAACCACCACCACATGCTGCACGCCACGCACCACGTGAGCGGGCGCATCCTGTGGGCGAACCTGCACCTCCTGTTCTGGCTTTCGCTCGTGCCGTTCACGACGCACTGGGTGGGCGAGAGCCCGAACGAGCCGTGGCCGGCGGCGGTGTACGGCTGCGTGCTGCTCTCGGCCGCCATCGCGTACTTCCTCTTGCAGGGCTCGATCGTCGCGCACGAGGGCCCCGGCTCGACGCTCGCCCGCGCCATCGGGAGCGACTGGAAGGGGAAGACCTCGCCCTTCTTCTACGCGCTCGGGATCGGGCTCGCGTTCGTCCACCCGTGGCTCTCGTACGCGCTCTACGTCCTCGTCGCGATCCTCTGGTTGATCCCGGACAGGCGGATCGAGCGGCGGCTCGACGCGCCGAGGGAGAGCGCCACCTGAGGCGACGGCTCGAGGCGGTTGGCGTGCCCGCGGTGCGACATCCTGTCCGGAATCGTCGCGCCACGCGCTGGCTCTCAAGCTCGATCGACCGATCGCACGGTCGCGCGGCGCCGCCGCCAAAGGACCCCACCCATGAACCACCGGTTCGCTCTCGCCAGCCTGCTCCTCCTCGCCTCCCCGGCCCTCGCGGCCGACCCCACGATGAAGCCCTTCGTGCTCGCCTCGCGCGCGCCTGGAGACGTGGACGGTGCCGCGAGGACCGCCCGGCAGAAGCTCCAGGCGGCGGGCTTCGAGATCGCCGGGAGCTACGCGCCGTACCCCGGCGCCCTCGTCCTCGCGGTGACGAACGAGAGCCTCAAGTCCGAGGCTGCGAAGACGCCGTCCGGCGGCTATGCCGCCGCCCAGCGCGTCACGATCACGAAGGTCGGCGAGGAGGTCCAGGTCGCCTACACGAACCCCTCGTACATGGCGGCGGCCTATCGCCTCCCGGGCGACCTCGCTCCCGTCGCGGCCTCGCTCGAGGGCGCGCTGGGGCGGGCCGAGGAGTACGGGCCCTCCGAGGGCAAGAGCGCGAAGGACCTGCGCAAGTACCACTACATGGTCGGCATGGAGTACTTCGACGAGCCGTCCAAGCTCGGCCACTTCGCGAGCCACGACGAGGCGGTGAAGGCGATCGAGGCCGGGCTCGCCGAGCGGCGCGGGGGCGCGAGCAAGGTCTACCGCATCGACCTGCCCGGCGGCACGCAGACGGTGTTCGGCGTGGCGCTCTCCGACGGCTGCTCGGGCGACGCCCGCATCATGAACGAGATCGACTCCAAGCCGCTCCGCTCCACGGGGCACCTGCCGTACGAGCTCCTCGTCACCGGCGGTGACGTGCGCGCGCTCTACGCCCGCTTCCGGATCGCGGTGAACTTCCCTGATTTGAAGATGATGGGCTCGCACAGCTTCATGAACATCCGCTGCGCGCCCGACGCGATCGAGAAGGCGCTGAAGGCGGTGGCCGGGGCGAGGTGAGGCCGGCCGGGAGGCGAGCGCCGTCGACCGCGCAGGGCTCCGGCACCGGTCGGGCTCTGCTCCTAGCCCCTCGCCACCGCCTCGGAGGCCGCGACGGCGTGGCGATGACCCACCGTCGCCCACGCGACGATCGCGATCGCCGAGAACGCCGCCCCGGCGGCGCACACGGCGGACCAGCCGCCGGCGCTCCACGCCCACGCGCCGGCGGTCGAGCCGGCGGCGCCGCCCGCGAAGTAGGTCACCATGTAGACGGTGTTGATGCGGTTGCGCTTCTCGGCCGAGAGGCCGAGGACGATGGTCTGGTTCGAGATGTGGTTCGCCTGGGCGCCGAAGTCGAGGAGCACGACGCCCGCGGCGAGCCCGGCGAGGCTCGTCCGTCCCAGCCAGAGCACGCCGAACGAGGCGAGCACCGCGAGGATCGCGCCGAGGTTCACGACTCGCGAGCCGTGGCGGTCGGCGAGGCGGCCCGCGACCGGCGCGGCGATCGCGCCCGATACACCCACCACCCCGAAGAGCCCGGCGACGCTGGAGCCGTAGCCGAGCGGCGGGAGCGCGAGGTGGAAGGCGAGGGTGGTCCAGAACACGCTGAACGCGGCGAACGCGAGCGCGCCGAGGAGCGCGTGCCGGCGGAGCAGCGGCTCCTCGCGCACGAGGCGGGGCAGCGAGGCGAGGAGGTCCGCCCAGCGCGCGCGGGACGGCGGCGCCTGCGCCGGGAGCACGAAGCGGAGCGCGATCGCGAGGAGCAGCATCGTCCCCGCCGCGCCCGCGTACGTCGCGCGCCAGCCGAGGTGCGCGCCGAGCACGCCGCTCACCGTGCGCGAGAGGAGGATGCCGACGAGGAGCCCGCTCATCACGAGCCCCACCGAGCGGCCGCGCGCGGCGGGGTCGGCGACCGCGACGGCGAACGGGACGACGAGCTGCGGCACGATCGTCGTCGCGCCGAGGAGGAAGCTCGCGGCGAGCAGCGCCCCGAGGCCCGGCGCGGCCGCGACGGCGACGAGCGCCGCGCTGACCGCGCCCGTCATCGCCACGATGAGCCGCCGCCGCTCGTGCCCGTCGCCGAGCGGGACGAGGAGCAGCATGCCCACCGCGTACCCGATCTGCGTGGCCGTCGAGACGAGGCCGGCGGTGCGGGGCGCGACGTGCAGCTCGGCCGCGATCATCGGCAGGAGCGGCTGGCTGTAGTACAGGTTCGCGACGGTGAGGCCGGCCGTGCCGGCGAGGAGCCACAGGAGTCGGCGGACGGGGGCGCTCATCGAGGCCCGCAGACATACCGCAGCGCGGCGGCGCATGTGGGTGGAGGTGACGCCCGGGCCGGCCCTGCGGAAGACCTGGCGGGGGGCCGCCTGACTTCCCGCTGCCGAATCCCTCGGCGCGACAGCATGTTCCAGGAGGGCGGGGAAGAGGCACGAGCGGCGTCGGCTCGAGGCGGATATGGTTGCGCGGCTCGCCGGGAATCCCGCGGCCAGCGGAGTGTTGAGGCGCCGTGCGCTATCGAATTCGCCACCGCTCCAACGGGATCACCGAGATCCGTCGCCGCACGGTGGCGGACGCGCTCCTCAGCCGCGAGCTCGCCGGGCTCGCGCTGCTGCTGGGCGTGTGGGCCATCTGCACCGTGGTGCTCGTCGAGGCGCTGGTCCTCCAGGCCGCCCTGACGAGCATGGTCGTCCTGCTCGGCGCCGTGTCGGTGTCGAGCGCGGTCGCGGCAACCCGGGCGAGCGACGAGGTGCCCGTCCAGCGCGGGCCGATGCCTCCCCCCGGACGCGCGGCGTGACCTGAGCGGTCGCGCACCCTTCACGGCGTCGCGCCTTCCGCCCCGGACCGCGCGCTCTCGGCGGCTGCCGCGCGCTCCGCGAGGGTCATGCGGAGGATGGTCGAGATGCTCGTGGCCGCGATGAGCGACTCGAGCACGGTGCCGCCGAGGGACCGGCTGAGGACGTTGTTCGCGAGCCACAGCGAGGTGCTCGCGAGCAGCACGAGCCGCATCGGGACGCCCCGCATCGTGAACACCGCGATCGCCCCGAGGCTCGAGCCCACGACGGGGATCCACCCGGCGCCGCGGGTCGAGAGCGCCACGGCGAGGCCCACGTTCACGGCGACGCTCGCGGCGGCGAGCCACGCCGAGCGGAACCGCACCGAGAGGAGCGTGCGAACCCCTGAGACGAGCGCGCTCGAGGCGGCCGGCGGGCGCCCGAGCAGCGTGAAGTGGACGACGTAGACGAAGCACTCGCTGGCGACGAGGAGCTTCATGCGGCGGTCGTCGCGCTGGAGAAAGCCGGAGACCCCCAGCACGAGAGCGACGTACCCGACCACCTGCGCCGGGGAGAACGGGTGCATGTCGCGAAGCTCCTCGACCGGACCGCGGGGCGCACGGTCGCGCGGGCATCGCGCGTGCGTCGCCCGGCCGGGCCGGGGCGCGAATGCTGCCACCGCGCCGCCGGAGGCGCAACGCGCCCGCGCGAGCACGTGACCCTCGAGATCCGCGAGCAGCGGGCCTCGAGTCCCGCTCCTGGTTGCGTCACGGCGAGGGCGATCCGATCGTCTCGGCATGCCAGCGTCATCGGTCTCCGGCGTGCGAACGATCGCGCTCCCGCTCGGCGAGCGGATCCCTGCCCTGGGGCTGGGCACCTGGTTCATGGCCGAGGATCCCTCCCTCCGGGCGACGGAGCGGGCCGCGCTCGAGCTCGGGTTGGACCTCGGCCTCACGCTCATCGACACGGCGGAGCTGTACGCCGACGGGCGTGCCGAGGAGCTCGTCGGGGAGGTCATCGCCGGGCGGCGCGACGAGGTCTTCCTGGTGAGCAAGGTCCTCCCGACGAACGCCTCGCGCGCCGGCACGATCGCCGCCTGCGAGCGGAGCCTGCGGCGGCTCGGGACGGACCGCATCGACCTGTACCTCCTGCACTGGCGCGGCGCGTTCCCACTCGAGGAGACCGTCCTCGCCTTCCAGGAGCTCGTCGAGGCCGGGAAGATCCGGCACTGGGGCGTCAGCAACCTCGACGTGCCGGATCTGGAGGAGCTGTCCGGCGTGCCGGGCGGGTCGCAGGTGCAGGCGGACCAGGTGCTCTACAACCTCTCCCGCCGCGGCATCGAGCTCGGCCTCTTGCCCTGGTGCCGCGCGCGGGGCATCCCGGTCATGGCGTACTCGCCCTACGAGCAGGGGCGCCTGCTCCGCGACGACGCCGCCCTCGCGAACGTCGCCGAGCGGCACGGCGCGACGCCGGCGCAGATCGCGCTCGCCTGGATCCTCAGGCTCGACGGAGTGAACGCCATCCCGAAGGCCGGCACCCCGGCGCACGTCGAGGAGAACCGCGCCGCGCTCGACCTCCGCCTGACCCGGGAAGACCTCGCCGAGCTGGACGGCGCCTTCCCGCCGCCGGAGGAGGAGCGGCCGCTCGAGGTGCTGTGAAGCCTTGACGAGGCGGGCGCTCGCGAACATGTCAGCGCTCCAGTCCGTCGCGCCGCGTCCCGGGCGCGCATGCGGCCCCGCGTACGCGGGCGCGCGAGGAGGGAACCGTGGATCGCGACGACGTGACCGGCAGTCTCCTGCAGGACGCAGCCACGCGTGCCTCGGCGTACCTCCGCGAGCTCCGGACGCGCTCCGTGGCGCCCTCTCCGGAGGCGGTGAAGCGGCTCGCCGCCCTGGACCGCGCGCTCCCCGCCGAGCCGAGCGACCCGAGCACGGTGCTCGCGGAGCTGGACGCGCTCGTGTCACCGGCCACCATGGCCATGGCCGGGCCGCGCTTCTTCGGGTTCGTGATCGGCGGGGCGCTCCCGGTCACGGTGGCCGCGAACGTGCTCGCGACGGCGTGGGACCAGAACTCGGCCCGGCGCGACGTGACGCCCGGAACGGCCGCGCTGGAGGACGTCGCGCTGCGGTGGGTCGTCGAGGCGCTCGGGTTGCCGCCCGGAACGGCGGGCGGGTTCGTGACCGGCGCGACGGTCGCGAACCTGACCGCGCTCGCCGCCGCACGGCACGCCGTGCTGGCGCGAGCGGGGTGGGACGTCGAGGCGCGCGGCCTCTTCGGCGCGCCGGAGATCGCGGTCGTCGTCGGCGCCGAGGCGCACCCGAGCGTGATGAAGGCCCTCGCGATGCTGGGCCTCGGGCGCGACCGCGTCGTGAGCGTCCCCGTGGACGGGCAGGGCCGGATGCGCCCCGAAGCTCTGCCCCGGCTCTCCGGGCCGACCATCGTCTGCCTCCAGGCTGGCAACGTGAACACCGGCGCGTTCGACGCCTTCTCCGAGCTCGTGCCCCGCGCGCACGAGGCCGGCGCGTGGGTGCACGTGGACGGAGCCTTCGGCCTCTGGGCCCGGGCCGCGCCCGGACGCGCGGGGCTCGCGAGCGGGATCGAGGGCGCGGACTCCTGGGCGACCGACGCGCACAAGTGGCTGAACGTGCCGTACGACAGCGGGATCGCGCTCGTCCGTGACGGCGCCCCCCTGCGCGCCGCCATGGGCATGACCGCCGCCTACCTGCCGGTAGGCACGGAGCGGGATCCGGCGGACTACACGCCGGAGCTGTCGCGCCGGGCGCGCGGCGTGGAGGTCTGGGCCGCGCTGCGCGCGCTCGGGCGCGCCGGGCTCGCGGACCTCATCGAGCGAAGCTGCCGCCACGCGCGGCGCTTCGCCGAGGGGCTCGCCGGGGCGGGGCACCGCGTGCTGAACGAGGTCACGCTGAACCAGGTGCTCGTGTCCTTCGGCGAGCCGGAGCGCACGCGGCGGGTGATCGCGGCGATCCAGGCGGACGGTACCTGCTGGTGCGGCGGCACCGTCTGGCAGGGCCACACCGCCATGCGGATCAGCGTCTGCTCGTGGGCGACCACGGACGACGACGTGGAGCGGTCGCTCGAGGCGATGCGGAGGGCGGCGGAGGCGGGGGAGCGAGGGCCCACCCGCGGAGCGTGACGGCAGGGGACCGCGACCGCGGCCCTCGACCACGGGGAGCGGGTGGCCGAACGGACCGTGAAGGGTCGGGTGCTCGACCACGCCGAAGCTTCGAGGATCAGGTCGGGAGGAGAGATTTCATGGATCTCGGACTCGCCGGAAAGAGGGTGCTCGTCACCGGGTCCACCGCCGGCATCGGCCGCGCGGCGGCGCAAGAGTTCGCGCGCGAAGGTGCCGAGGTGGTCGTGAACGGCCGCACCGAGGCCCGCGTGAAGGAAGCGGTGCAGGCCATCCTCCGCGCGGAGCCGCAGGCGCGCGTGCGCGGCGTCGCCGGGGACGTGTCGGTCGCCGCCGGGGTGGATACGCTCGTCCGCGCGGTCCCCGACGTCGACGTGCTCGTGAACAACGCGGGCGTCTTCGAGCCGGTGCCCTTCGAGCAGATCACGGACGAGGCATGGACGCGGATGTTCGAGACGAACGTGATGAGCGGCGTGCGCCTCGCGCGCCACCACTTCCCGCGGATGCTCGCGAGGGGCTGGGGCCGGATCGTCTTCGTGTCGAGCGAGTCGGCGCTCCAGATCCCGGTGGAGATGATCCACTACGGGGTCTCCAAGACCGCGCAGCTCGCGGTGGCGCGCGGGCTCGCCGAGCGCACGCGGGGCACGGGGGTGACCGTGAACGCCGTCCTCCCGGGCCCGACGAGCTCCGAGGGCGTCGTCGAGTTCGTGCGGCAGCTCGCGCAGGAGCGGAAGATCGGCGAGCAGGAGATGGAGCGGCAGTTCTTCGCGACGGCGCGGCCGACGTCGCTGCTCCAGCGCTTCGCCACCCCGGAGGAGGCCGCCCACCTCATCGTGTACGTCTCCAGCACGCAAGCCAGCGCCACCAACGGCGCGGCCCTGCGCGTGGATGGCGGCGTGGTTCGAGCGATCGTGTGAATCGGCCATTCCGGCCGTGGTGAGACGGGCCTCCCCGCGGAAGATGGGGAGCGTACGGTATACGAGAGTAATCCGCTGTCGCACGAAGCACGCGCACCGCTGTCGGCGGCCGTCGAGAATAGACGCGGCTCGCGCCTTTCGTTTACCCTGAGTCATGCGAGCTCCACGTGTACTCCTGCTTCTTGCCGTCGCCTGCGGTCGCGCCGCGACGCACACCGACGGAGGCGCGGCCGACGCGGCCTGCACGGGAGGCCCCTTCGCGGATGCCTGCGCAGCGATCGAGAGCGCCGCGTTCAGGTCGATCGAGCAGCACGAAGTCGGTCTCGGGCCGAATGGGCCGGTCCTCGGAAGCTGGGCCGTGAGCTTCGCGAGCGGGAGCTTCGTCTACGACCACTCCGACGTCAGCGAGTCCGGTACGTACACGTGCTCGGGACTGACCGTGACGGGCCGGTCGGGCGGCAGGACCTTCGCCGGAGTTTTCGACCCGGCCTGCCAGGTCCTCACCTGGGATGGCGTGACCTACGCGCGGTTTCAGGGGCATTGATCGCGACAGTCGACCTGTCGCGGAGCGGGCCAGAATCACCGAGGGCCGGGACCTTTGTTCAGGATCCCGGCCTCGTGCGCCGGTCGACCCGTGATCGCGGCCGCCTCCCGCACGTGCCCTTGACACCGCAGCGCCCCGTCCATATTCAACCGTCAGGTTGAACTACCGATCCGACATCGTCTTCGCCGCGGTCGCCGATCCGACCCGCCGGGCCATCCTGGATCAGCTGGCGCGCGGGCCGGCGCGGGTGACGGACGTGGCGGCGCCGTTCGCGATGTCGCTCAACGCGATCTCGAAGCACATCAAGGTGCTCGAGCGCGCCGGGCTGGTCCGTCGCACGCGTCGCGGCCGCGAGCACACGCTCGCGCTCGAGCCGGCGCCGCTGCGCGAGGTGGTGCGGTGGGCCTCGAAGCTCGAGCAGTTCTGGACCGAGCGCCTCGATCGCATGGAGGCGTTCTTCGCGGAGAAGAGGAAGCGATCATGAACGAGATCAAGACCACCGAGCTGACCGTGAAGCGCACCATCCCGGCGACCCCGGCGCAGGTCTACGACGTCTGGCTCGACCACCGGAGCCCGGGAAGCCCGTGGTACGGGACCGCCCGCGCGATCATCAACCCGGTCGTGGACGGCCTCTTCTACCATTCCGTCGATCACGCCGGCCGCTCCTGGGCGCACTACGGCCGGTTCGTCGCGCTCGAGCGCGCGAGGCGCATCCAGCACACCTGGATGTCGGAGGCGACGCGCGGCGTCGAGTCGGTCGTGACCGTCACGCTCGAGGCGCGGGGCAGCGACACCGAGGTGACGCTGCGGCACACGAACGTCCCGGACGACGAGATGGGCCGCATGCACGCGGAGGGCTGGAAGTACGTGCTCGGCGCGATGGCCGACCGATTCGTGAAGCGGTAGGCGGCGAGCACTTTTCTGCCGGAGGAGACCATGTCCGTTCGACGAGAGGGCAAAGGCGGCGATGCCTCGGAGCGCGAGATCGTGAGCTCGCGCACGTTCGCGGCTCCGCCCGAGCGCGTGTTCGAGGCGTTTCGTGATCCGTCGCGCCTGGCGCGCTGGTGGGGACCGCAGGGCTTCAGCAGCACCTTCGAGGTGTTCGACCTGCGCCCGGGCGGCACCTGGCGCTTCGTCATGCACGGGCCGGACGGCGTCGACCATCCGAACGAGAGCGTCTTCCTCGCGGTGGAGGAGCCGAGGCGCATCGTCTTCCGCCACCTGTCGGTAGGCCATCCCTTCGAGATGACGATCACGCTGGACGAACAGAGCGGTGGCGCGACCCGCGTCACCTGGCGCATGTGGCACGAGACCGCTGAGCACTGCGCGAGGGTGAAGCCGATCGTCGTCCCGGCCAACGAGCAGAACTTCGACCGGCTCGCGGCGGAGCTCGAGCGGACGACGTGAAGCACCGGGATGGCCAGCGCCGCGAGCCCCGAGCGTGCGCGGCGTGGAGGTTGGAGTCCCGACCCGGAGTCCCCGAGGTTTCGCTCGAGGTCCTTCCTGCGCCGCGCGCGCGGGTGAGGCTTTAGGGTCCGCGCAGGATCTCGTAGCCGCCGAGCTCGGACCGGACCTGCCACCGCTCCAGCGAGGCGGCCCGGTCGAACCCGATCCGCTCGTAGTGGGCGCGCACCGCAGTCGCGGCCCGGTCGATCGCCTCCTGGCTCTCCCAGACCGCGAGCGTCACCACATCGAAGGCGGTCTGCCCACCCCTCTTCCGGAAGACGAGGTGACCGCGGAAGCCGGGGAGGGTCGAGATGAAGTCCAGGTTGCGGCGGGTGGCCTCCTCGAACTCGGCCCGAGAGGCGGCGGGTACGCTGAAGCAGTCGATGCGGAAGCGCAGCCGGGGATCGTCGAGCGCGGTGGTCAGCAGGGTCATGGCGATGGCCTCATCGGGTGGCGCGGGGTGATGGAGCCCTCCGGTGCGAGGAGCACTCGGTGGACGTTCGCGGCACGTGACTTAGGAGCCTCGCTCGGGCGCGGCTTGTACGAACTCATTGCCTTGCGCGCAGGCCCGCGCGCCGGCAAGACGGGAGGGTGCAGGTGCGGTCCTTCCAGCCGAGCGCGCGCCTCGCGCCGTTCGTCCACGCCCTCGAGATCGTCGAGGCGCGGGAGGAGGCGACGCGCACGCTGCTCCCCGAGCCCGGGATCGTGATCGGCCTCCGCTACGGCGGCTCGGCGGCGCTGCTCGAGGGGGCGGAGGCGCGCCGTCTCCCCGACGCCACGGTCACCGGCCTGCACGGGACCAGCCGCCGCGTCCGCACGTCGGCGGGGGGCGGCGTGGTGCTCGTGAAGTTCCGCGAGGGGGGAGCCGCGTCGTTCCTCGGTGTGCCCCTGCACGAGCTCCGCGGCGAGACGCTGCCCATGGACGCGCTCGTGCCCCGCGACGCAGTGGAGCGCGCCGCGGCGCGGCTCGCCGAGGCGACCTCTGCTGCCGAGCGCCTCGCAGTCCTGGAGGCGTTCCTCGTCTCGCGCTGGAGGCCGGGCCCGCCGGATGGGGTCGTCCAGGCCGCGATCGGGGAGATCCGGGCCCGTCGCGGCCACGTGCGCGTCGGCGAGCTCGCGCGGCGCCTGGGGCTCTCCCACGACGCCCTCGAGAAACGCTTTCGGCGGGACGTCGGCGCGTCGCCCCGGCAGCTCGCCTCGCTCCTGCGCCTGCGCCACGCGGTGGAGGTCCACCGCCGGGGAGCGACGCTGTCGAGCGTGCCATACGAGGCCGGCTACTACGATCAGTCGCACTTCATCCGCGAGTTCAGGGCCGTCACCGGCCAGCCCCCGGGCCGGCTCCTCGCGGCCGGTGAGCTCTGCTGACGGGGCGAGACGGAAGCAGGGGCTATCGGCGCCGCGGCGGGCAGGCCTTGGCCCAGAAACACCAAGGCCGGGACCCTTGTTCAGGATCCCGGCCTCGAGAGGTGGCGGGGTGTAGGGGACTCGAAGGCGCCCGGCGCGTCAGCGCCAAACCAGCGGCGGCACACGAACTTCGCGTAACCGTGCTGGCGGCCGGGCGTTTCGATGTCCCTCTCCCTCCCTCATGTTCTACGCCGTTCGCAACGGTTCCACGCCGCTCGCGGAGAGCTGGCGGAGACGCGGTTCAGGACGACGTTACCTGCATGTCCGGGGCGGATCCGGTGGCGTGGTAGACCCGGCCGCACCCTCGGGGACAAGGCCGCCCCTTGTTCGCGGGCTTGTGCAAGTGGGCGCTCACGATGACGGTGGCGCCCGCGGCGTTGTTCCCGATCTGGTCGAGGATCTCCATGGGCGGGTTCATCAGCGCCTCCCCGGCACGATCCGAATGCCGGGCTCCGGTGAAGGCTCCACCACGATGCTGCCCGCGCCCGGGTACTGCGGCCCCGTGAACACGACGATGTCGGTGGGCGCCTGCATCTCGACCGCCTGCGGTTCGTTTGGCTTCAGCACCCGCTGCTGGTTGCGTCCGGTCGAGAGGTCCCGGATCTCGACTTCTGTCTGCACGTAGGCGGTCAGCGTGTACTTGCTCATGCGGATGATGATGCCGCCGGCCGTGTACACCCACAAGCAGATCGAGACGACCTCGCGAGGCAAACCCTCCTCGAACAAGGCCAACTCCGCTCTTCCCACCGACCCGCGCCGCGCGAGACGATCTCGACATGAAGCTCGTCGACATCAAGGAACTGGCCGCGCAGGTGAAGACCCTCACGGCGGAGGGCAGGGCAACCGGCCCGAAGACGGAGAAGGGCAAGACCCGCTCGGCGCTGAACGCCGTCCGGCACGGGCTCGCGGGCAAGCACCTTCTGCTGCCCGGCGAGGACGCCGTAGAGTACGAGCGCCGGATGGACGCCGTCTTCGAGGGGCTCGCGCCCGCGGACGAGGCCCAGGCGCAGCTCGTGGCGCTCGTGGCCGACGACCTGTGGAAGCTGGAGCGGCTCGGGAAGATCGAGCAGGGCGCGTCGCTCGCCCGGATCGAGGAGCTCCTCGGTCACACCGGCTCGGCGGAGACGTGCAGCACCCTCACGACGGCGATGAGCGGGATGGCGAGGGCGATCACCACCTGGGAGGCGGAGCCCCTCCCGCTGGAGCGCGACGAGGAGTTCCGCCGGCGCTACCAGCTCCTGGCCGGCGCGATCACGTTCGTCGAGCTCTCCGTCCCCGGCGTCCCCGCGGACATCCTGAAGGCCTGCGACGAGCTCCAAGAGCGCGTGAGGGGGAAGAAGGACGACCCGGTCGTCCCCCGCGATGCGTACCTCGCCCTCGCCCACGCCGCCCGGGTGGTGATGGCGTCGCTCCTGGCTCAGGGCGACCAGCTCGACGCGATCCAGGAGGACCTCCGCAAGGCCATCGCCACGCTCGCGCTGCCGGACGAGGCCGAGCTCAAGAAGCTCGCCCGTTACCGGAAACTCCTGGAGGACGGGCTCCAGCGCCGCCTCGCGGCCCTGGAGCAGCTCCGGAAGCTCGGAAGCGCCGCGGGGCGCTCCGAGGAGGAGAAGGCCACCGCCCGCGGCTACCGCGTGAAGCTGAGGGTGGTGGCGTAGGAGTCGTGCCAGGGCGCTCCCGGGACTGGCCTGTGCTCCAAAACGAGAGGGGCGCGGGGATGCCCCGCGCCCCTCCGGGCCCACATCAGGTGCAGGCTACGCCGCGTGCTGCACGTCGATCAGCTTCTGCTCCAGGGCGCGCACGCGCTCCCGGAGCCGGTACGCCGCCTCCTCGCCGTGGAGCCGCCCGAGCTCGTAGGCGCAGCCGGCGCAGATGTGACGCCAGCGCCCCCGCTGCGACAGCGGCAGCTTGTCGAACTCGCTCTTCGGCAGGTCGCCATCGTGATCCTGGTTGCAGATCATGGCCGCCTCCCTAGGACGCCGACTCGACGAGGGTGGGCACCGGCTTGATGGCGCGGGCCTCGGACTCGTTGAGGGTCAGGCCGAGCTTGTTCTTCAGGTACGCCTTGGTCGCGTGGCGGGCCTGCCGGTTCGACACCACCGAGTTGGCGATGATGCAGACGTTCTCCCACTCGGGGTTGACCTTCCGCCAGTCGATGGAGTTGAGCTCGATGAGCTTGCCCTTCCAGTCGGTCGGGTACTGCGTCATCAGCTCGGCGCCGGCCGCGCCGAGCGCCCGGAGCACGACGGAGTGGGCGCAGATGAACTCCTGCCGGAGCTCCACGGCCTTGAGGTCCCCGTTCTTCACCTTGCCCCAGTCGGGGATGACCTTGGACACCGCGATCCAGAAGTCGACGGCCTTCGCGGTGGCCTCGTTGTGCGTCAGCTCCGGCTCGTTGCCGTCGCCGAGGAGCTCCTCGTTGGCGTCGTAGATGGCGGCCAGGCTGAAGAGCTTGGGGGACCGGGTCGGCAGCGAAGCCGAGTCCTTGTCCACCATGCCCTTGAAGACCGGCACCTTCTCGATGACCTCCAGCGTGATCCGGGAGATCAGGTCGCGCTTGTCGTAGAGGATGTCGAGCGACTTGGACGTCTTCGCCACGAAGCGGTTCAGGTCCGAGAACATCTGCTGGACCCGCGGCAGGTTCTCGTACGGGAAGAGCAGCACCGAGATGGACTCGTCCCCGAGCGCCGGGTTCTGGTGGATCGCCGCCGCGATGGCGGCGCAGCGGTGCTGGCCGTCGTTGATGACGAAGTTCGCGTCCTCGAACTCCATCTCCAGCTCGCCGATGGGCGCCCCCTCCTTCGCCGGCTTGAACGTCGCGGCGCACTTGTACGAGGCGGTGATGCTGGCGAAGAGGTAGCCGTCCTCGTTGTCGACGATGTACTTGGTGATGTCCGGGATCCGCTTCTTGTTGAGGACGCGCTGCTCCCGCTGCTCGGGCGTGAACTCCGCCCAGTCACGGAAAGTGAACATCTTGGGGATGGAGCTCAGCTTCATGAGGCAGGCGTAGTACTTCCGCTGGCCGATGACGCCCTCCATCGCCGGGAACGTGACCTTCATGGGACTTCTCCTTACCGAGCTCTATGTGGGTGGGGTCGAGCGCGCCTATCGCGCAGCCCCGGGATGCGTGCGAGCTCTTGAGGGAACCTTCTAGGACTCTCTCGCGTTGAAGTAAAGAGTCTCTGCTCTGTGGCGATAGAGTCTATACGGCATCCAAGAGAGTCTGTGTGGCGCAAGCTGTTGTTCTGGCTGCCAGTTCCCCCTGCGTCCGCCCGGCCTGTCCCTGATGGGGCGTTAAAGGGGTTCGTTTCTGCAAGGGTTTCTGCCCCTGCCTCGCCCACGGCTAGGGCTATCGAACGCGGCAAACACCCCCCGTCGAGGGGGGACAGGGTTCCCTGCGTCGCGGCCTCGCGTGAGGGGGTTCGGCGGGGCCGCGAGTTCTTCTTCTGGTGGGGGGACGTCCCGGGTTGCCCGGGGAGAGGATCGACACCCCCGGGCCTCGAAGAATCGACCCCCACCCCCACCCTCCGGCCTCGAAAGTTTTTGGGGAGGTCTGGGACGGGACGGTGGGGACGCTTGTTCGGATCGGAGGGCTAAACGCGAAGGGCAGGGGCCCTTCGCGACACTTCACCGGCACGCCGACGAGAACGGGCACGACCGGCACGCCCACCCTCGAACCGGGTAGCTCACCCCGGCGTCGATGGCCTTGAGGACGCCCGCCGCGATGCGCGTGAAGTCCGCCTCGTCCCCGTCGTCCCGGTGGACGTCGGCGACCTGAACGACCGGCACCTTGGTCTTGGTCACGACCTGGAACCGGAGCGCCACATCCCCGATCCCGGACTCCCGCGCGGCGATCTTGTAGGCCGTGGGCTGCACGTCGAACCGGAGCTGGTCCTCGGTGTAGCGCCGGGCGGCGGTCTTGTGCTCGACCACCACCCGGACCGCGCCCTCGCGGATGACGAGGTCCATCGTGCCCACGAGCTGCTCCTCCATCGGCGCGCCCGACTCGGGGTCGTGGAGCGTGATCGCGAAGCCGTGCTCGACCGCCTCGACCTCCACGTTGCCGCTCTTCGCCGCGTGCTCGTGAAAGGCATGCAGCATCGAGACCCCGCGGTCCACGACGCCGGCGAGGTCGTCCTCTTCGTCCGCCTGGAGCGGGACCGGACCGTCCGAGGCGCGATCCCAGGCGGAGCGGAAGACGTCGAGCACGAGATCCCGCCGGAGCGGCTCACCCGTCGTCTTGAGCTCCTGGTAGTACGCCGCGAGCGCCTCATGGAACGCGGACCCGAACGCGAGCGCGATGGGGACGAACTCCGGCTCGGCGCCCCGGACGTACTTCAGCTCGTACTTCCGCGGACACAGCAGGTAGGCCTTCACCTGCGAGACCGAGACGTAGAGCCCCTCGGGCATGTTGGGCTTCGGCACGTCTAGCCCTCCTCGCCCGGCTGCCGCATCTCGTCGGCGTGCCCGTTTCCGGCCTCCTGCGCGAGCGAGCCGATGAGGGCGGACGCCTGGTCCCGCGTCAGGAACTCCGGCTGCGCGTTGAACTTCGACTTCACCATCTGGCGGAGCGCCTGCTGCTCGAACCCGAGCTTCCGCGCGATGGCCCAGATCGCGGCGAGCTGCTTGCTCGTGAGCCTGTTGCGCGGCGGCGCGGAGGGCCTCGTCGGGAGCGTCTGGACCACCGGCGGCGGGGGCGGTGAGGCGGGGCGCTGGGCCACCGGCGCGGACGACGGGGGCGCGACGTGCGTCACGGGCGCGACGTCGCCATCCTGGGGCACGTTGTCGTCGTCGAGCGTGCCCTCGTAGGCCTGTCGGCCCACTCCGAAGAACGCGCAGCACTTCTTCACCGCGTTCGTGTAGCTGCCCTTGATCGAGTCGGGTTCGCTCATGCTGACGTGGCCGCCGTCCGCAACCGCGTCTGCCCACGCGACGAAGTTCCCGTCGATCCACTCGCCGAGCTCGATGGTTACCTCCGCGACCGACTCGTAGGCGGGCCGACCCTTGGCCGTGGTGATCTCCTTGGTGCGAATCGTGCGGTGAACCCGCCACCCGCCCAGGCCGAGGACCTCGTTCATCCGGTTCACAACGAACTGGTACTTCAGCCCGACGGTCGAGTAGCCCTTGCCGGTCACCCGCCCGTCGGTCCTCTCGACTGCCTCCTCCGCGAACGGCGCCGCGAGCGCCGCGTAGAGCTTCTTCTTCTCCTCGTGCGTCATGGTGCTGCTCCTTGGGCACGGAGTGCCCGGTCGTGGCGCTGCCCGTCGGCTTGGGGCCGTCGAGGAGCACCGGGGGTGAAGGTCGCGGCTCAAGCGGCCGCGAGGGGAAGGTCGCGAGGAACGCTGGTCTCCTCGCCGCAGCGCGGGCACCGGACGCGGATGTCGAAGGCGCCGAGCTCGAACCGCTCCCCGTTGCACTCGACGATCACGGGTTCTCCAGTCACGACGCGCGCCCACTGCGGTTGCGAACGGCGCGGTTCCGGCGGCGACGCCGTACGAGTGGGCTCGCCTACGGTCGCGCCGCGGGAAGTTGACAGATGGTTCACCGGACGGTTTGCTCGCTGCGTGCCCGACCTACGACTTCACGGCCGCGCGATAGAAACGGTGTTCGAGTTGCTGGGGCTCAACGAGAACGCGATCACCTTCAGCCTCGGGTGGACGCTCCGGCAGAGCCCCTCGCTCGCAACGCTCCTTCTCAAGGACGTGCTCCCCGGTGACCCGCCGACGCCCGTCAACGGGGTCCACTTGCAGGAGTACGCGGCCGAGAAGGGCATCACCGACATCGAGATCGAGGCCGGGGACGTCCGGGTGATCGTTGAGGCGAAGCGGGGCTGGACGCTGCCGTCGCTCGATCAGCTTCGACAGTACGCCGCACGGAAGCCGCGCCTCATCGTCGTCTTGAGCGAGTGCTCAGCGGAGTATGCGACCCCGAGGCTCGCTTCAGAGGTGATGGGCGTCCCCGTGCTCCACCGGAGCTGGCGCGACGTAGCCAAGCTGACCCGCGCGGCGCGGCGGAAGGGCGACCGCGCGGAAGGGCGCGTCCTCGACGAGTTCCTCACGTACCTGGAGACCGCGATGCCCGTTCAAGATCAGGAGTCGAACCTCGTCTACGTCGTCTCCCTGAGCCTCGACACGCCGAAGGGGTGGGGCATCTCCAACGTCGACATCGTCGAGAAGATGGGGCGCTACTTCCACCCGGTCGGTGATCGGTGGCCCAAGGAGCCGCCGAACTACCTCGGCTTCCGCTACTACGGGAAGCTCCAGTCGATCCGCCACGTCGACGGTTACGAGGTCGGGACGGACCCGCACGACTTCTTGAAGGAGATCCCCTCGCAGGAGTGGGACCCGCATTTCTTCTATACGCTCGGTCCGCCTATCGTCCCGCCGCACGACGTGCGCACGGGGAAGATCTTCCGGAACCACAGGGTGCGTGCCGCGCTCGACCTGCTACTGACCTGCAAGACCATCGAGAAGGCTCGCGACGCGACGGACAAGCGGCGCGAGCGGTGGGCCGAGTAGAGCGGATCGCGCCCCGGCAAGGGCGACGCGATCCGCCTCGGCTACCGCGGCTTCTTCGCCGACAGGTCCTTTGCGATCAGGTCGGCGATCACCAGCAGAACGCCGATCACGACCCTCTGGAACGTCGGGTTGCGAAGCACGACGAGAACGGCACCCATCTACTCCTCCGATCCGGCAGGCCTGCCGAAGGTGGTCTCGGAGGAGCGCGGAGCCGAGATACGGCTCCGTTACGACGCGAACAGCATCTCGGCGCTCGCGTCGTCTATGTTGTTGAGATCCTGCACGACCTGAATGTCGTTGCACCAGGGCATGAGCCAGTCCCGCTCGACCCCGATGCCCAGCCCGAGCGACGTCACCCCGAGCTTCAGGGCGAGGTCGCGCAGCGCGGGGGCGGACGCGGTGTCGCTCCCGCCGTCCGTGACGAGCACCAGGTCCGCCTTGTTGAGCTTCCCCTGGTCCGAGGCGATCAGCTCCAGGCCCCGGGCGACCGCGACGGCGATCTCCGTCCCGCCGGCGCACGACACGAACAACCCCTTCTCCGGGAGCATCTCGCCGGGCTTCACGACCGTCTCGAACTTCACGCGGGCGTCGAAGCAGATGAACGCGAACATCCGGCGCTCCCGGTGCGCCTGGTCGAGCAGGGCGAGCGCGAGCGCGGTGGCCCAGACGTCCCGCGGCCCGTCCATCGACCCGGACTTGTCGAGGAGGACCACGAGCGGGCCCTTCCCGAGCGGCTCGTTCCCGATGATCTGGTACTGGAGCGCGGATCTCTCGACGAGGTTCCGCATGAGCACGGGGCGGAGTCGGGGGTTCGCGAGCTTCACGAGCTCCGCCGGCAGGAGGCGCCCGAGCTCGGCGCCGATCTCGATGTCGGAAATCTCGTCCGCACCGTGGCGGTACTTATGGCGCCGTTTCGAGGCGGCGATGCGCTTGAACCGCCCCGCGAGCAGGGCGATCTGCTTCAGCCTCGCGTCGGCCCGGAGCCGGGCTGCGAGCACCCGGACGGTCTTCGCGCACATCGCCCCGCCCGTGGCCGTCTCGGTCCCGGGGATGAGCCCGACGTCGGCGAGCCCCTCCATCGTCTCGCGCAGCTCGTCGACCGCCTGTGAGGCCTTCTCGCAGGCGCGGCCGAGCCCCCGCCTGATCGTCTCGGGCGGCTCCTCGTCCTGGCCCTCGGGGACCTGCGGCTTCAGCTCCGCCATGAGGGCCTCGACCGCCGTGCCGGCGGCCATCGGCTCGCCCCTGCACTCCGAGGCGAGTCGCGCGAAGGCGGGGAGCTGCTCGCAGGCGGTGTGGACGCCGTTCGCCCACGTCCGGAGCTTCGCGTCCTGCTGCCGCTCCGGCAGCAGCTCGGCCTCGCCCGAGTACAGCTTGTCGAACACCTCGTCCTCGAACTTCCGGACGGGGTCGTCGTTGTCCTTCGCGATCTCCAGGCCGCGTGCGTCGCGGTGGAGGTAGGCGTGCCACCGGGGCACGTTGAAGATGATCCTCTTCATGACCGGGCGCTCCGGAGGCCCAGGCCGGCGCTGACGTTGCGCGCGAGCTCCGTGTGCAGCGCGACGATCTCGTCAGTCGAGTCCTGGATGATGACGGACGCGCGGCGCCCGGCGCCCTTGGCGAGCTGCGCGAGCTTCTTCTGCTGAGCGCCGAACTGCTCCAGCGCCTGCGCGGCCTGGGCGATGTAGGCCTTGCGGTCGCCGGACACGAGCGCCGCAACCTTCGCGGCGGTCTCCCGGGCGGCATCGAGGATCTCCGCCGCCTGCGCGCCGATGGGGTCGGCGAGCTTGCCGACGAGGCGGGCCACCTTCGGACGGTCCTTCGGCTCGCGCCAAAGGGAGTCGACGAGGATCGCGAGGTCCTCGGGCGATGTCTTCCTCTCGCCAGCCATGTACGCCGTACCCTGGGCGAGCTTGAGCGACTTCTTCCAGCGGCGGTCGGAAGCGACGATTCCCTCGGCCTTGCAGGCGTCGCGGATCTGGATGAGCGCGTCGATGGTCTCGTCGGAGATCGTGACCTTCGCCGCCTCGGCCTGAGCGGCGCGCACGTCCTTCATGGTCATGACCGGCGCCGCGGCCGGGTCGGGCGCGGCGAGCACGAGCTTCAGGTTCCCGGGGCGGAGCAGGTAGCCGATGTCGAAGCGCAGAAGGAAGCGGTCGAACAGCGCCTCCAGCTCCTTGCCCTCGGGGAGCTCGTTCGAGGCGCCGAACATCGTCACGAGCGGACACGCCACGGGCTGCCCGTCGTTGTGGAAGACGCGCTCGTTCACGAGTGTGAGGAGCGAGTTCAAGATCGCGCTGTTCGCCTTGAAGACCTCGTCCACGAACGCGAACTCGGCCTCGGGAAGCTTCCCCGAAACGACGCGGGCGAAGCGGTCCTGCTCCAGGGCCTTCAGCGAGATCGCGCCGAAGAGCTCCTCGGGCGTCGAGAACTTCGTGAGCAGGCGCTCGAAGTAGCTGCCGCCGAAGGCCTGGGCGATGGCGCGGGCGAGCGCGGACTTCGCCGTGCCGGGCGGGCCGAGGAGCAGGACGTGCTCGCCGGCGAGGACGGCCGCGAGGGCGCCGTCGATGACGTCTTTCCGCTCGGGGAACCGGGCGGCGAGGTCGGTGCGAAGTTGGTACAGCGGGTTGGGCTTCTGGATCTCAGGCATGACTTCTCCTTCCGCGCGTGACGCGCGGGACGGTTGGGACGAGCGGGACAGGGGGGACCCGGCGGGACGAACGGGACGGCCGGGACACGGAGGACGCAGCGGCGCCCGTTGCGGTCGGTACGGCGGGTGAGAGGAGCTGAAGAAGCTCCTTCAACTGCTTATGCCAAGGAAGATCAGGATCTTGGTGATGATGATCCTAGACGGAGACGAGGGCCCGGCGTTCACGAGGCGGAGCCCGTCCCGCGGCTCCCGCGCGTCCCAGGCGTCCCGTCCGTCCCGCATGAACGGGACGTTGAGGCCGCCACCCGAACCCCAGAGCTTTGCTACTGTGGCCCCCTACGGTGAGTAGGGGGGCGCAATGGGGATCAAGAACTCGCTCAAGTCTATCTGGACGAAGTTCCGCTCACTCCCGACCTGGGCACAGATCGCTATCGTGGTTGGCATCGCCGTTGTTGGGCAAGTCAGCGAACAGATCAACAAGGCTCAGCAACGTCGCGAAGCCGCGGCTGCCGCTGCTTCCGAGGCCACCGCTCGCGCCGCCAGGTTGGCCCGGGCGCGCACGCCCGAAGGACGCGATGAGGCCCGGGCGTGCATGCGCAAGTGCATCCAGGACAAGGGCGTGTATGCATTCTGTAGTGCGAAGTACGCCAAGATCAGCAAGCCCGGCGGCCCCAACATGGGAGAGGATCTCTGCCTGAAGGCGAGAGCCTGCATCCTTTGCGGGCCGGAGTGCGGTGCCGAAGAGGAAACGATCTTCAACTCCACCTGCAGTGACGTTAGTAGCGTAGGCCGGACCGCCGCGTCGCTGTAGCCGCGCCGGACCGACTCCGCGCGGACCACTCGAAGGAGAGCGCGAATGGCCGGAAGCTGCCGCTGCTGCGCCAAGCGCATGCCGTTCGATGGCGCGAGGACGTGCCCCGAGTGCGGTCACGTCTTCGCCGGAAACGGCTGGGACGGGATCGACGCGCACTGGCGCGCGAAGCATCAGGATCTGGAGCCGTACAGCGAGTTTTGGTCCACGCTGTGTGAACGTCATCGGAGGGGAACGAAGTGAACACTCGACTTGCCGTCGCTATCGCGCTGCTGTGCTCCGCGCCCGCTGCCCTCGCGCAGTCGGACGCAGAGTTCCTCCCGATGAAGGCGGGGGCCCGCTACGAGTACCAGGGCAAGATGGGCAAGTTTACGGTTGAGGTTCTGACCGCGACGGAGGATGAGGCGCGAACCCGCGAGGTCCAGAAGACCGGGAACTCGGTAATCGGGGACCTTGTCGGCGACGCCCTCTACCGGCAAGGAAACGACGGCGTCACTGCCTTCAGAGCCATCACTTCGCCACTCGGACGCAACGAGAAGATGGAGGCCGTCCTTCGCTTCCCGCTCAAGGTCGGCTCCAAGTGGAAGGACGACGAGAACGTGGTCTACAAAGTTGGGGCGAGGGGAGTAACTGTGAAGGTGCCGGCCGGCGAGTTCAAGAACTGCGTGCGGATCGACATCTACTACCGGGGCAAGAAGATGGACGCGAGCCGCTGGTACGCGCCGGGTGTCGGGCTCGTTAAGGACGGGATGCGGGGTGACCTCGTGAAGGTCTCCGGGATCGGGACGTAGGCGATTTAGGCTGGTACCAGACGCACGGCGAGCGCGGGCGATTCGTTGACCCTCCGCTCGCCGTGCATCTCAAGCCGCGACCTTCTCGTTCAACAGGTGCTCGACGCTGCCGGTGAGGTCCTCGAGCGTCTTTTCGAGGTCCTGCACGCGGACCTGGAGGACGTCCCGGTACAGCGCCGCCTTCATCTTTAGCGCCTCGAACGCATCGAGCCGGCGCACGAGCGTAGAGGGCCGGTCGGGCGGCGACGCCATGAACCCCTCGACCTCGGTCTTGAGCGCCGCGAGCTCGTCCTCGATGGCGAGCTTCGCCGCGTCCCCGAGCGTGCGATTCGCGTCAGCGGATGCGTGTACCGGCAGGAGGTACACGCGCGAGCTGCCGATCTTCTCGATGGCCGTCTGGAGGCGCCGGACCAACTCGGCGTAGGGCGCCGGGACCCAGTAGACCCCGCCGTGATCGCGAAGCGTCACGGCCGCGCAGGCGTCCAGGGTCTTCATCATCGCCCGGCGGACGTCGTCCGGCGTGTGCGTCGAGCGCAACTCGCCGAACCGGGTGGTGATGACGCCGGCGAGGTCGTGGGCGGCGATGTCGCTGGAGACGGACTCGGCCTTCCGGTCGAGGACGATGCGGGTCTCCTGCTGGTACGTCACGCTGCCGTCCGCGTGCTTCGTCTCGCGCACGACGGCAAAGACGATCTCGGCCTCGTCCTCCTTCCCAAGCCGGATCAGGCGGTCGGGCTGACCGACGGCGGCTTCCCGGACCGCCGCCTTGAGAGCCTTCTCCGCGGTGGGCGGGTCGGGCAGGTGCTCCGGCGCGAGCTGCGCGCCGGCCCAGATCTTCTCCAAGGTGGACCTGTCGATCCGGGCCTCGGCGAGCGTCCACCAGATGAGGTCGCCGAGGTGCTGTCCGCCCTGGTTCAGTGCGGACGTGAGCTTGTCGAAGGTCACGGGGACCTCCTGGTCGCGCCCGAGGAGCGCGTGGATGTTGGTGAGCGCCGCCGCAGGACGCGGCGGGCGACCGGCACGGCCTCGGCCGCGCGGTGGCAGGATCCCCTACCAACTACTTATCCCGAGCCTTTCGAGCGTTTTGCTGAGAGGTCCCGGGCAGATCGTAGCGATGCGGTGACGGGTTGGTTCGTTGACAACCCGATCACATCCGGTACGGTTCCAAGGTGCTCCCCGAAGCCGGTTTGTCAGAGGTTCCTGATACTTGCGGCATCTACCCCCGCGGAGGCCCCACCCGTCGTTCGGCGGAGTGGCCGGCATGAAGCTCCTCGGGGGAGGAGGCGGGATGCCGACGAAGGGTACGAGGACGACGACCCGGCGCGCTCGGGCGACGAGGGCTCGCGCAAACCGCGGACTCCGCGCCATCGACCTGTTCTCCGGGGCGGGAGGCCTGAGCTGCGGCTTCGAGTGGGCGGGCGGCCGCGTCGTGGGCGGGATCGAGATCAACGAGGACGCCGCCGCGACGTTCGCGCAGAACCACCGCCACGCGAAGGTCTGGACCAGCGACATCCGCGAGCTCTCGCCGAAGAAGATCGTCAAGGAGATCGGCCCCATCGACGTCGTCATCGGCGGGCCGATGTGCCAGGGCGTCTCGCAGCGAGGTCCTCGCGATCCGAAGGACGAGCGTAACTTCGCGTTCTGGGCGTTCGCGAAGTTCGTCCGGGAGCTCAAGCCGCGCTTCTTCCTGATGGAGAACGTGCCCGCGCTCGTGAGCGACGTTCACAATCGGTCGCTCGCCATCGCGGTCTTCGAGGAGCTCGAGTCGCTCGGGTATTACCTCGCGGCCGACGTGATGAACGCGGCGTGGTTCGGCGTGCCGCAACTGCGTTACCGCACGGTCGTGCTCGGCAGCCGCGAGTCGCAGCCGTACTTCCCCACGGTTGCCGAGCGCGGAGTGCTCGGCCGCATACCGGAGAGCGAGTTCAAGACGGTCGCCGAGGCGATCCAGGACCTGCCGCCCGTCGATGCCGGCGGAGGTGAAGACGACGCGGCGATGCCGTCCCTCGCCGACGATGCGACGCCCTACGCCGAGATGATGCGCGAGGGGGCCCGGCGCCTGTACAACCACTGGTCGTCGGACACCGATGAGGTGAACCTCGCTCGGATCCGCGCTGTCCCCGAGGGGGGAAACTGGCACAACATCCCGAAGGACATCCTGCCGACGCGGTTCCTCGAGGTCCGCCCGAGCGACCACACGACGACGTACCGCCGCCTCGACCGCACGCACCCCGCGCACACGATCACGACCGAGTGCGGCAACGTCACCTCGGGCGCGTACACGCACCCGGTGCAGGACCGCGCGATCACCGTCCGCGAAGCGGCGCGGTTCCAGGGATTCCCCGACCGCTTCAGGTTCGTCGGTCCGCGAGGCGCGCAGTACAAGCAGGTCGGCAACGCCGTGCCGCCGCTCATGGCGAAGCAGATCTTTGAGGCGCTTTTGGGTATGGTGCCCGTGTCGATGTTCAAGGGGCGGATCACCCTGGACGTGCTCCGCCAGTATCCGGAGGAACGCCTCCCGTTCATCCTCGCGCCGCGCTACAAGCTGCTCTTCGGACAGAGCCCTTGGGCGGCGCGAAAGCGCAAAGATCAACTAACGCTCGCACTTGGCTAAGCTCTCCGCCACCGCCGTCGGGACCGCGCTGCGACAACTCGCTGCGGTTGACCTCTCCTCGAAGACGGCGTCCGCAGCGGAGGCCTTCGTCACCGCGAAGCGCCTCCAGGCGATTCAGATCCCGGTCTCCATCGACGCCGTCAACAAGGCCGTCCAGGAGATCTTCGTCGTCCTCCCCGGTCATGAGATCGGCCGCGTGCGGCCGTTCGTGCGCGACGACGAGAGGCCAGGCTCGGTCCCGAAGTGGAATGCCGTCGAGGCCTCCGGCCGGATGACGGTCTGGAACGTGGCGAGCCGCGGGCACGGCACCATCGCGGAGAGCCTGTTCAAGAAGAACGGGGGCGGGGCCTCGGGCGACATCAGGAACGGGCTCCTCGTGGACGCCGCCAAGATCCTCGGCGCAGCGTTCGACGCCACCAAGCCGAAGCAGCGCCTGCCGGACGAGGCGTTGATGGTGTTCCTCCTGCGCGATCACGCCTTCGCCGGGAAGCCAACGAGGGCGAAACTGGAAGAGGCCCTGGCCGCCGAGTACGGCATCACCCCGGCGGAGCTGAAGGCGTTCACGGTCAGCCGCGCCCTGGGCACCGCAGTCGACGCGGCGCCGGAGTGGAGCCCCGCGGCGCTGCCTGCGGATCTCGCTCCGGTCGCGGCCTCGCCTGCGAGGCCTGCCCCGGCCAAGGGGTTCGTCGCCGCGCTCGAGTTCGACGACCGAATCCGGCGGATGGTGCGACTCGCGATCCAGAGCTCGCCCGCCGTGATCCTCGTCGGACCTCCCGGGACCGGCAAGACGGCGCTGTTGCAGGAGGTCCTGGCGGAGATCGCGAACGACCCTGCGGCGTTCGGCTTCGACGAGGCGGAGCTGAACGAGCCGTACTGGGCGACGCCCGAAGAGGGGTGGACAGCTCGCGAACTCGTCGGCGGCGAGACCGTTGACGACGAGGGCCGGCTGCGGTTCCGACCCGGGCACGTCTTGAAGGCGATCCAACAGGATCGCTGGCTCGTGCTCGACGAGACGAACCGCGCCGACATGGACAAGATCTTCGGCGGGATGCTGACGTGGCTCTCGGACAAGGCCGTGACGCTCGGCCGCGTGTCTCCGGCCGTGTCGGCTCCGCTCGTCGAGCTCGGCTGGAACCACGGGGAGCCCCCCTGCAAGGTCGAGGGGATCGAAGGCCTCGAGGATCCGGAGAAGGCGAAGGGCCCGGTGAAGTTCCTCGCCGGGGACCAGTGGCGGCTCCTCGGCACCTACAACGCGCTCGACGCGCAGCGGGTGTTCCGGTTCGGCCAGGCGCTGGGCAGGCGGTTCGTTCGCGTGCCGATCCCGCCCCTTGCCCCGGAGCGATTCGAGGTGGTCATCGCGAAAGCCGGCGCGAGCGCGTCGGAGCCGGTCCGCGAGGCGATCACGAAGCTGTACACGGCGCACTCCGAGGCCGAGTCGACCGCGCTCGGCCCGGCGCTCTTCCTGCGGATGCTCGAGTACCTGTCCGCGGGGGTGGCGGATCCGGCCGTTCGAGCGGAGGCAGAGCGGCGCGAAGCCGGGGCGCCGGCCGTCCTGTCCGACGAGGAGGCGCGCCTCGTGGCCGAGGCGTACCTCGTGAACGTAGGGACGTGGCTCGCGCGCCTCGACCCTAACGACCTCACCGAGCTCGAGAAGCGCGTCATCGGCAAGCACAAGGCGCTTCCGGCACCGGAGTGGGCGTGGATCAAGAGCCTCCTGCCGTCGCTCGGGTAGAGCCCCCGCCGATCCCCGACGCGGGCCTTCGCGAGGTCCTGAGCGGCTGGAGCGGCCGCGGCGAACTCCTCGACGCGCTGCTCTCCGTCCCCGACCTCATGTCCGAGCGCGCTTGGTCGCGCCGGGACGTGGAGCGCCGGGCGCGACGGGTTCTGCTTCAGCGCGCGGAGCGGTGGCTCGCCGGGTGGCCTACGTCCGTGGCCGCGTGGATCGACGCGCTCCCCGCGGAGTCAAGGCGGGAGCGGCGCGAGGATCTCGCCCCGTTCTCGGGGGTGTCGTGGAGCGAGACGCGCAAGGCGGGGGGCTGGCCTCCTACCCGGTTCATCGGTCGCGCCCGGGAGCGGCTGGCGGACACGCTGCTCGTCACCACCCTTCGATGGACCATCGAGAAGCTCGTCGAGGCGAGGAGGGACGCGGTGTCCGCGTGGCCGGATGCGGATGGCCGGGTGCGGAAGCAGCTCGAGATCGCCGAGGTACTTCTCGAACAAGATCCCCTGCGCTCCGCGTCCCCGATCCGGCCGCGGCGCCCGGACATCGTCGCCCTGCGCCACGAAGGCCGCCCGTGGCACCTCGTCGCCCCCGTCGCGGACGAGCTGCGGGCCGTCGAGGAGTCCCCCGTGGAGTTCGCGACGCGGCTGATCGCGCCAGACGAGGAGCTGCGCTGGCGTCTCTTCCACCTGGCGGTCCTGGGCTCCGTGCTGGTGTCGCTGAAGGCGTGCGGGTCGGAGGTGACGTGGCTCCGCCCCCTGTCGGGTGGATCGTCCGGGCCCGCCTACTCGGTCCTCGCGAAGGACGGTCGCGTCTGGGATCTCTGGTTCGAGGCGGGGGGGATGTGGTCCTCCTACGGTGCACCGTCTCCGTACGCCGCTGCCGCGGCCGGCGTGCCGGGGGCCGGGGGGCCGCTCGGCGCAGACGTGGCGCTCGTGCGTCCCGGAGAAGACGCGGTGCTCTTCGAGTGCAAGTACTCCTGGAGCCCGCAGGTCGTGGCTCGCGCCGGCTATGAGCAGGCGCTCGCGTATCTCGCCGAGGCGAAGACCGGCCTCGTGAAGCGGGCCCGAGCGGTGGTGGTCGGCCCCGAGGGGGTCGTCGAGCACCCCTCGACCACGAACACCTTCGCGGGGACGATCACCATCGCCCGACCGAACGACCTCCTCGACATCGTCTGCGAGGGGCTCGGCGTCGCATGATCGCGCGTCGATACCCGAGCGCAGGGCCGCTGCCCGGCTCGGCGGACGTCACGCGCCGGATGAGCGCGACGCGGCGCCGCGACACGACTCCGGAGCTCGCGCTGCGCTCCGCCGTTCACCTCCTCGGCCTGCGGTTCGCGGTGGACGCCCGGCCGGTCGAGACGTACCGGCGACGGGCCGACCTCGTGTTCCGGGGGGCCAGGGTCGCGGTGTTCATGGACGGCTGCTTCTGGCACGGGTGCCCGAAGCACTGTTCGTGGCCGAAGGCGAACGCCGAATGGTGGCGCGCGAAGATCGAGCGGAACAAGCGTCGCGACCACGAGACCGCGGAGCGGCTTCGGGATGAGGGGTGGGTCGTGGTCCGCTTCTGGGAGCACGAGCCGGTCGCTCGCTGCGCGGCGAGGGTCGCGGCCGTCGTGAAGCGGCGCCTGATCGCGCGGCCGGCCCCCCGTTCGCGGTCCGCGCGGGAGTAGAGCGATGGGGCGTCGGCGCGAAACGCGAAGTGCAGCCCCCCGAGGGCATCACCAGCGGCTGCGGCATCGCAGGGACCTCCCCGAAGTCCCCCGGGCCGCGCGGGAGAACGCGGTCGCGGAGGTCCGCGCTCACTTCGGCGACCACGCCAACTCGATCCTGTTGCTGGCGCGCTACTCGGTCGACACGGCGCTCAAGATGGACAGCTTCATGCGCCTCATCGACTGGGTGTTCGAGTTCCGCGACGCCGCCGTGGACTTGCCGCGGCCGCCGAAGATCGAACGTGGCAGCCTGACGCTGAAGGGGACCGAGGCGAGCATCGACGTCGGCCGCATCGCTGAGAACGCGCGGGACGTGCACCGGGCAGTTCAGGCCCAGGCTCGGCTCGCCGACACGCTCACGGTGTTCAAGGACAACTTCGGGCAGACCGAGCCGCTACGCGACGTGGACCTCATGATGGGCGCGGCGGTGGTCAAGTACGCACGCGAGAGGAAGTTGAAGGTCACGCACAAGGAGCTCGCGCTCGTCGCCGTGGCCGTCGGGATCGACCTTCCAGGCGATGACTACCGGACGAACTGGAGCCGCTGGTACAAGCGCATGCCGAAGCTCGCCCGAATGGCTCGGCGCGTCCTGAACGACTTCGATGACGTGACGCCGTTCGACGACGCGAAGTTCTTTGCGCCGTGGCCGCTGGCGCAACGGCGGAACGAGATCGCCGGCGCACGTTCTCGTTCAACTCGCTCCTGAGCGTACGGGGCCAAGCTCTCCTCGTGGTGCTGGTGCACCACCACGAGGAGAAGCCGAATGCCGAACATCGACGTCCGCAAGCTGAAGGCCGAGCTGGCCCGCCAGGGGTCGACCCTGGCCCGGCTCGCGCGCAAGACGAAGACGCCGGTGAGCACGCTGAGCGCGTGGCTCCACCGGGTCCACGAGCCGCCCGCGAGTCTCGCGAGCCGGATCGAGAAGGCCCTGGGCCTCCCGCCCGGGAGCATCACCACCGACAGGTAGCCCCACAAACACGAAGCCCCCGCAGGGCGGGGGCGTTCGGTCGGTCGCCCTAGCCGGCGACCGCAAGCAGCCGTGCGAGGACACACACATGCCGCTCCCCCATTCTACCAACCCGACCGACAGCGACCACCCGCAGTTTCCCGAGAGCGCCTGGATCGGCGCCACCGTCGACTACTACAACCTCATCTGCAACACGACGGAAGCCCCCGACGAGCTGATCTTCGCCGGCATCATCGGCGTCCTCTCCGCGCTCGCGACGCTCAGCATCCGCCTCCGCGCCGGGACGGGGTTCATCCTGCCGATCCTCTTCGTGTGCCTGCTCGGCGAGACCGCGCGGACGCGCAAGACGACCGCGATGAACGACGCCGTGGACGTGGTGCTCGATCCGCTGCGCCCGCGGTCGACGCAGCCTGGCGAGCCCGATCCGTTCGAGATCGTCCGCGGACAAGGCAGCGGTGAGGGCCTCCTCGAAGCTCTCGCCGACCGCCCGTGGTGGCCGCCGGGCGTGAAGCCCCACTCCCAGCCGCCCACGGTCCAGAGCGGGCGCTCCGCGCTCTACCTGTTCGACGAGTACGGCACGTTCCTCGAGAAGGCGGCCCGCGACCACGCCGGCAACTTCGTCGGCTTCCACCTCAACCTCTTCGACGCGCCGGCGCAGATGCAGCTCTCCACGCGGTCGTCCCGCATCGTCTGCACGAACGCGCGCGGGACGATCCTCGCGGCGTCCACGCCCGACTACCTCGCGCGCGGGCTCACGGAGGGCCTGGTCCGCTCGGGCTTCGTGAACCGCTTCCTCTTCTTCGCGGGGGAGCGCACAGCCGCGATCCCGATCCGGCCCCCGGTCGACGACGCGGCGCGCGCGGCTCTCATCGTCACGCTCCGCGGCCACCTGGAGCGCCTGCGCGGCCGCGAGGTGACGCTGAGCCCCGAGGCGATCAGCATCAACCACGCGCGCTACCACGTGCACTACAACCGGCAGGACGAGACGCCGCTGGTGGAGGCGGCGACCGAGCGCGCCCACATCCTCGCGATGAGGCTCGCCATGGTGCTGGCCTTCGCCGATGGGTCGGCCGTCATCGCGGGTTCGCACATGGCCGCAGGGTGGGACGTCGTGTCCTACTCGGGGAAGGTCGTCGCCAAGCTCCTCGGGCTGATGAAGTCGAAGGACTTCGAGCACGCCGAGGGCAGGGTCATCCGCGCGGCACGGAAGCTGGAGGCGGTGAACGGCGGAACGTTCACCCGGCCCGAGCTGCGGGACCGGCTCCGCGGTGGCAACGGACTGACCGCGAAGGCGTTCAACACGGTGTGGGACCCGCTGCTCGCGGCCGAGGACATCATCCAGGTCCCGTCGCCGTTCCAGGGCGCGGAGCCACGGTTCATGGTCAACCCGAACCTCGTGCAGGGGTAGTTCGTGACCGCGCCGGGCACCGAGCAGTTCACGACGGCGCTCTTCGCCACGAACCGGGCCGCCTTCTCCCGGTTCGTGGCGGCGCGCGGCCTCCCGCTCGTCGACGCCGCCGCGAAGGCCGCCGCCCGCGCAGCGTTCGATGCCCAGGAGCTCCTCCACGCCCCCGAGCTCGTCGCGCTCTGCGGCGCGGCGGTCGCCGGGGCCGTGGGGCAGGCCGTGGAGAACGTCACCATCACCATCTGGGAGCACCTGCGCCGCACCGCCGACGGCGTCCCGTACTCGTTCACCTGGTCCGGTCTGGCCTCGCAGCACGCGACGTGGGCGACGATGGTGGCGCCGAAGGGCGAGGGGAACATCTACAGCCCGATCACGACCGACAACGGCGAGCGGCTCACCGCCCACACCAAGCGCATCCACATCCTCACCCTCGACTGCGACGGCACCGGGACCTGGGACGCCCTCTGGCGCGTGCTCGTCGAGCTCGGGATCGCGGCCGTCACCCACCAGAGTGGTGGGTTCACGCCGGCCACGCCGAAGTGGCGGGTGCTCATCCCGCTCGCGATCCCGTTCGACACCGAGACCGGCGACGGCGGGACCACCTGGAGGATGGCCTACGCCACGGCCCGGGTGGCGTTCGGCGCGCTCGCCCGGCTGCGCGGTGCCGGGTTCGACCCAGCTACGGACAACGCGAACAACGCCTGGTTCCCGGGGTATCGGCGGGAGCCTGCCGCCGCGCCGCGGCAGGTCCTCTACACCGGAGGGCGCACCCTCGACCTCGCCCGCCTGACCGCGGCGCTGCCCGCGCCCACCATGTCGCCGGCGGCGGTCACGCGGCGGACCTGGACGACGACCGCGCCGTCGCTCTTGGAGCTCGCGTTCGAGGAGGCCTGCCTCCTGGGATCCGCCCTCACCCGCGGTCTCTCCGCGGTCGTCTGCCCCTGGAACGACTGCCACAGCGCGCCGCTCGCCTCGAACGTCTCGCCGACTTCCGCGTCGGTGATCTTCCCGCCGAACTCCGCCGCAAACGTCGGCGCGTTCTTCTGCGCGCACGCCTCGTGCGGGGCGAAGTCGGTGGAGGAGGTCCTCGCGATGCTCCCCGAGGAGGCCGTCCACCGCGCCCGGCTCCGCCACGTCCGAAGCACCTCGCCATCTGCCTCGTGGCTGGGCGGCACCGAGCTGCCCAGCCTGCCGGCCGGGCTCCCACGGCTCCCGACGGAGCTCCCGTGACCGGCGCCCGCCAGGAGAACCCCGCCATCTTCGGCGAGACCGAGACCGGGGCCGCTTCGCCGACGTCTGCCGGCAAGACCTCGAGGCCGCCGGAGGGCTGGCTGTGCAGGAGCTGCGCCTGCGTGCTGCGGGTGCCGTACACGTACCCGCCGAGCCCGTGGGCGTACTGCGCGAGGGGTGGGTGCGCGATGACGCCGGACGAGCAGCTCGTCGCGCTCGCCCGGCTCCAGCTCGGTGGCGAGGTCGCGGCCGGCACCGGCAACACCACCGGCAACACCATCGGCGCCACCGGGACCGAGATCATGTCCATCCCCGAGGCGGCGCAGCTCCTCCGAAGGTCGGTGAAGGGCGTCTACCGGCTCGCGGCCGCCGGCGCGCTCCCGGGCGCGTCCAAGGTGGGGGGCAGGTGGATCGTCAGTCGGGCCACCCTGCTACGCTCGGTCCGCGAAGGAAGTGTGCCGCCGAGGAGGTCTCGGCGGTGAGCATCAAGATCAGGAAGTTCAGGACCGGCGGCTACGAGGTGGACATCCACACCATCGCGCCGGACGGCACGCCGATTCGGGAGCGGGTGAAGTCGCCCGTGACCGCGAAGGAGGCGACGAAGAGGTGGGCGGTGCGCCGCGAAGCGCACCTTGCAGAGAAACACGGCGAGGATGGCTGCGACTGCAAGGCCAACTCCCCGGAGAAGGAGGAGGACGAGGTCGGGGAACCGAAGCTCCAGGTGGCATCGAAGTACCTCGCCGGCTGGGTGGAGCAGCGCATCGCGGACGGCGTCCCGTCCGGCAAGCAGGAGAAGCAGAGGATCGAGGACCACGTCGTGCCCGTCATCGGCGACATCAAGATGCAGGACGTGCGGCCCAAGCACGCCCGGCAGCTCGTGAAGGCCCTGCGGCGGGCGCCGTCCAGCCGTGGCGGCACGCTCGCGCCGCGCACGGTGAGGACGATCTTCTTCACGGTGAAGCAGGCGTTCCAGGACGCCGTGCTGGACGAGATCCTCCAGTCGAACCCCATCGCGGTCCGGCGCGAGGACCTGCCGGTGATCGAGGACAAGGACCCGACCTGGCGCCAGGGCGCGGTCTTCAACGTGGCGGAGACGGAGACCCTCATCTCCTCGCCGCTCATCCCCGAGCACCGCCGCGTCGGCTACGGGATCGAGTTCCTGACCGGCCTCCGTACCGGCCAGGTCTCCGCCCTGCGGTGGGGCGACTACGAGCCGCAGGTCGAGCCGCTCGGGCGGCTCGTCTCGTCGGTGTCGTACAACTCGCACTTGAAGGTGGTGAAGAGCACGAAGACGAGGGCGGTGTTCGAGGTCCCCGTCCACCCGACGCTCGCCAAGATCCTCGCCTCCTGGAAGCTCACCGGCTGGGCGAAGAGGATGGGCCGGGCGCCCACTCAGGACGACCTCGTCATCCCGACGATCAACGGCACCCACCGGGACGTCCGGAAGGCGCTCGAGGACTTCCACGAAGACCTGGAGCGCCTCGGGCTGCGGAAGCGGCGGCACTACGACTCGCGCCGGACCTTCATCTCCCTCGCGATGGAGGCGGGGGCGTCGAAGGACGTGCTCACCGCGATCACCCACCCGAGGCCGAAGGATGCCTTCGACCTGTACCGGACGCTGGCTTGGCTCGTGCGCTGCGAGGCGGTGATGAAGCTGAAGATCGAGCTCAAGGAGGGGACGCTGGTCCGCCTCCCGCGGCTCGCCGTGGCCGCCGGCGGTGGAGACGTGGCGGAGACGACGGGGGCCGGCGGGGCTACGCCGGCCCCCGGAAAGCAGAACCCCCCGGAACCTTTCGGCTCCGGGGGGTCCGGGAGTGGCGGGGTGTAGGGGACTCGAACCCCTGGCCTCCGGCGTGACAGGCCGGCGTTATAACCGACTTAACTAACACCCCAAGTCGAACACTTGGATGGGCGGAACAGGCTTCGAACCTGTGACCCTCGCCTTGTAAGGGCGACGCTCTACCCCTGAGCTATCCGCCCAAGGCGCGAAAGCGGACGGGTTTCTAGCTTGAGCAGACCCGCATGTCAACGGTGGCCGCGCCTGGGACGGGCCGCCGCGGCGGGGCTCCGGCGGGAGGTGGTCACGCTGGACCGGCCCGGGTACGCATGGTAACGGGGGCGCCACGGATGGCCTGGAAAACGGGGACGAAGGTGATCCACCGCGCGCAGCGCGGCTGGGGCGTTGGGGTGATCGTCCAGATCGCCGACGAAGGGCGGCGCCTGGCGGTCCGCTTCGCCGGCCGCGAGGGCGTGACGGTCGTCTCCGGCCGCGACCCCGCGCTCACCGAGGTCCCGGCGGACACCCCGCTCGAGAAGGCGGGGGCCGGTGGACCGCTCGACGCCCTCGCCGCCGGCGAGCAGGCCTCCGCCGCCGCGTTCGCGCTCCGCACCCGCGTGAACCGGCTCGAGGCGCTCCGCCGCGCCGACTCGCTCGGCGCGCTGCTCTCGTCGCGCGTCCACGTGCTCCCGCACCAGGTCGGCGCCGCGGGCCGCATCCTCTCGGACCGGCTGCCGCGCTTCGTGCTCGCCGACGAGGTCGGCCTCGGCAAGACCGTCGAGGCAGGGCTCGTCTTCGCCGGCATGCGCCAGCTCGGCATCGCCGAGCGCGTGCTCGTGATCGTCCCCGAGCACCTCGCCTTCCAGTGGCTCGCCGAGCTGTTCCACAAGTTCAACGCGCTCTTCTCGCTGCTCACGCCGGAGCGGATCGCCGCGCTCGGCGGCGCCGAGGCGGCGCTCGCGCGCTCGCCCCACGCGATCGTCTCGTTCGAGGCGCTCCGCGACGACCCGGAGCTCGTGGACGTCGCGGCCGAGATCCCGTTCGACCTCCTCGTCGTGGACGAGGCCCACCACCTCGCCGACGACGCGCTCCACGCCGCCGTCGCGCCGCTCTGCCGCGCCTCCTACGGCGTGCTCCTCCTCACCGCCACGCCGGTGCGCCTCGATCCGCGCGAGTACTTCCGGCTCCTCTCGCTCGTCGAGCCGGTCCCCTCGACCACGCTCGACGAGTTCCTCGTCCGCCTCGAGCAGCACGACGCCTACGCGGACGTCGCGCGGAAGCTCCTCGCCGGCGGCTCCCCCGAGGACGCGCTCGCGCGGCTGCGCGAGCTCGCCCCCGGCGACGAGGTCTTCACCCGCGACGAGCCCGCCGACCGCCTCACGCTCCTCTCCCACCTGGCCGACCGCTACAGCCTCTCCGCCCGCCTCATCCGCAACCGGCGCGTGAAGGTCGGCGCGTTCACCGCCCGCGTGCTGCGCCGCAAGGACGTCGGGGAGGGCGAGAAGCGCGCCGCGCTCGTGGAGCTCTGCGCCCGGCTCGCGAAGGGCGGCGAGAAGGTCCTCGTCTTCGGCCACGACGTCGAGGCGCTCCGCGAGCTGCAGGCCGGCATCGGCGGCGCCGGGCTCGAGGCCCTCCTCTACGACGACGCGCCCTCGCTCGAGGGCCGCGACCGGCTCGTGGCGCGCTTCCGCGATCCCGAGGGGCCGATGGTCCTCCTCTCCGGCGAGTCCGGCGGCGAGGGGCGCAACTTCCAGTTCGCGAGCCAGCTCGTCTGCGCCGACCTCCCCGAGTCGCCGCTCGTGCTGGAGCAGCGCATCGGCCGCCTCGACCGGCTCGGGCAGCACCGCCCGGTCGAGATCCACCTCGTGGTCGAGCCGGGCGAGGAGGCGTTCCTCGCCGACCTCTACGAGAAGGAGATCGGCATCTTCGAGGAGCCGGTGGGCGGCCTCGACGCGGTGCTCGCCTCGCTCCCCGAGGAGCTCGACGCGCTCCGCCGCAAGCGCACCGAGCGCACGCGCGAGGCCTTCCGGAAGGACCTCGCCGAGCGCGTCGCCGCCGCCCGCACGGCGCAGCACGAGGGCGACCCGCTCCTCGACATCCGCTCCGCCTCCATCCCCGAGCTGTCGCGCCTCGTCACGAACGCGTTCGAGCGCATGGGCGAGGAGGTGCCGGAGGGCATCGGCGGCGCGCAGGCCGCCGGCGAAGCCGTGGAGCAGGCGCTCGTCACGCTCTCGCGCTGGCTCGAGGAGGAGCTCGAGGACCTCGCGACGGACGTGGGCCAGCGGATCGGCATGGAGGTGGACACCGACCAGAACGTCCACCCGTTCGAGGTCGCCTTCACGCTGGGCTCCGGCATGCGCATCGAGGCGCTCCCCGGGATGGAGATGCCGGAGGAGCCGGTCACCTACCTCGGCTCGTTCTGGCGCGAGACCGCGGTCGCCCGCGACGAGCTGCAGTGGTTCGCGACCGGGCACAAGCTCGTCGAGGCGCTGGTCGGGCTCGTCCGCGATGGCGAGGCGGGCCGCTCCGCCGCCTTGAAGCGCGAGTGGGCGCCCCGCCGCGGCGGGCTCTACGCGCGCTTCGAGCCGCGCCTCGCCTCGAGCGCAGACCTCGCGCCCGGCGCGCGCGTCGCCTCCCGCCAGGCGTCGCGCTACCTCGATCTCTCCCCGGTGTCGGTGCTCGTCGACCTGGAGGGCGTCCACAAGCACGTGCCCGGCGGCGCCCAGCGGCTCGAGGACGAGATCGAGGACGTGCAGGACGCGAAGGTCGGCGCCGCGCCGGCCGCGGTCCTCGAGGCCGCGCGCGAGGCGGCCGAGCGGGAGGCGCTCGAGATCCTCGCCCGGCGCCGCGAGGAGGCCCACGAGCTGCTCGCCTTCCACGCCGACTCCGAGGAGGAGCGGCTCATCGAGTCCGCCTTCCAGGGCGGCGCGCCGCGCGCCCGCATCGAGGGCGCGCTCGCCATCCTGCGCCAGCACCGCGAGATCGTGGCGCGGGCGATCGACAAGGCGAAGCTCGAGCTCGAGGCGGCGGCGGTCGTCGTTCCGTAGCCTCGGGCGCACGAACCTGCGACGGGCGGACGCGTCGCTGCACGCTGCGGCGTACGACCGAGCACGCCTCGGCGCTTCGCTCGTCTTGCGCCCGTCTCGGCGACGGGCTCGCGCGCCTCGTGGGATGAAGCGACGAGCTCCCCTACCCGCAGAACCGTTCGATCGCGTGCGCCAGGATCTCCGCCGCCCGCTCGAGCTGCGCGATCTCCACGTACTCGCCGGTCCGGTGCGCCACGCGGATGTCGCCCGGGCCGAAGACGCACGCCTCGGCGCCGAGCCCGATCACCTCGGGCAGCTCGGTGCCGAACGGCACCGTCGTCGGCCGGTTCCCGCTCTCCGCCTCCAGGAAGCGCACGATCTCGGCCTCCGCGGGAGTGACCGCGGCGGCGTCGGTGCGGAGCGGCGTCACCTCGATCTGCACCTTGCCGCCGTTCGACCGCGCGAGCCGCGCGCAGGCGTCCTCGACGAGGCGCAGCGCCTTGCGCGGATCCTGCCCCGGGATCGGCCGCCACTCGTAGGTGAAGCGGCATTCGCCCGCGATGATGTTCCGCGCCTTGCCGCCCTGGATGACGCCGACGTTCCAGGTGGTGTGCGGCGGCGAGAACGCGCCGTCCGCCTCGGCGCGCAGCGCCTCGCCGATCTTCTCGAGCTCGGGGAAGAGCCGCCCGGCGGCGTGGATGGCGGAGGCGCCGACCTCCGGGTAGGCGCTGTGCCCCTCCACCCCGGTGAGCACCACCTCCACCGCGCAGTAGCCCTTGTGCGCGCGCACCGGCGTGAGCGAGGTGGGCTCGCCCACGATCGCGTGGCGCGGGTGCACCCGGCCCTCGGCGAGGAGGCGCTTCGCGCCCAGGCAGCCGATCTCCTCGTCGGCCGTGAAGAGGAGGGAGAGCGGGTGCCGCCCCGGCGCGGCGCGCGAGGCGGCGACGAGCGCCGCGGCGAGGAAGCCCTTCGTGTCCGCCGCGCCCCGCCCGTAGATCCGCCCGTCGCGCTCCTCGCCGAGGAGCGCCTCGCCCCAGGTCGCGTCGAACGGCACGCAGTCCGAGTGACCGACGAGCGCGAGGCCGCCGCCCGCGGCCGGCCCGCGCCGGCAGACGAGGTTGCCCTTCTCGACGCCGTTCGCGTCGACCCAGGCCTGGCGGCGCGTCTCGAAGCCGAGCGCGCGCGCCTCTCGCTCGAGCAGGTCGAGCATGGGCAGGTTCGACCGCGTGGAGGTCGAGTCGATCGCGATGAGGGAGCGGAGGAGCGGGACGAGATCCATGGCGAGGAGCCTAGACGACCTGCGGCCGGCGCGCCGGCTTCTCGTCACCGCGTCAGGCGGCGCCCCACAGCCGGCCCATCGCCGCGCGGAAATCCGCGAGGATCCGCGCGGCGGGCACCCTCCCGGGAGCCGCGTCGCCGGCCGCGATCACCGCCTCGCCCGCGACGTGCACCTCCCGGATCGCCGTCCGCGCGAGCGCGAAGACCACCGTGGGGAGGAGCGCCTCGGGCGCCGCGCCGGCGATGGACGGGTCGTCGAGATCGACCGCCACGAAGTCGGCCGGCTCGCCCGGCGCGAGCGTCCCGCCGCGGAGCCCGAGCGCGCGCATGCCGCCCGTGGTGGCGGCGCCGAGGAGCCGCGCCGCGAGCGTCCCCGCGGGCTCGTCGAGCACGTTGCGCTCCCCGCGCACGAGCCGGAGCTGCAGCTCGAGCGCGCGCGCCTCGCCGAGCAGGTCGATCTCGGCGAGCGAGTCCGCGCCGAGCGCGAGCCGCGCGCCCGCCGCGACGAGCCGGTCGGCGGGGACGACGCCGTCGCCCAGGTTCCGCTCGGTGAGCGGGCACGCGCACACCGTCGCGCCCGCGGCGCCGATGGCGCGCACGTCGGCGTCGTCGAGGTGGATGGCGTGCACGAGCGTCGCGCCCGGGTGGAGCGCGCCGGCGCGGGCGAGGAGGGCGACCGGGGAGAGGCCGTGCTCGGCGCGGCAGGCGAGGACCTCCGCCGGCTGCTCGGCGGCGTGCACGTGGAGCGGGAGCCGCCGCCGCCGCGCCTCGGCGGCGAGCGCGGCGAGCCACGGCTCGGGGCAGGCGCGGACGCTGTGGGGCGCGACGCCGACGGTGGCGAGGGGATCGCCCTGGAGCTCCGAGGCGAGCTCGTCGAGCCCGGCGAGGTAGGCGTCGACGCTGGGCTCGACGAAGCGGCGCTGGAGCGGATCGGCCGGGAGGTCGTGGCCGGCGCGCGCGTAGGCGGCGCGCAGGAGCACGACCCGGAGCCCGACGTCGCGGGCCGCCCGCACGACCCGCAGGGCGAGCTCGGCGGGCTCGGCGTACGGGCGGCCGTGCGGGTCGCGGTGCAGGTAGTGGAACTCGCCCACCGCGGTGACCCCGGCGCGCGCGAGCTCGTGGAACGCCATCCGCGCGACCGCCTCGAGGTCGTCCGGGCCGAGCCGGTTCGCGGCGGCGTACATGGCGGCGCGCCAGCTCCAGAAGTCCTCGCGGCCCGCGCCGCGCCGCTCGGTCCGCCCGCGGATGGCCCGCTGGAAGGAGTGGCCGTGGGCGGAGACGAGGCCGGGGACGAGGAGCCGGCGCCGGAGCGGGATCTGCTCGGCGCCCGGCGGCGGCTCGCCGACGGCCACGACCGCCCCGTCCCGGACGGTGAGCGCCGCGCCGGCGCGCAGCTCGCCGCCGGCGAGCAGGAGATCGGGCAGGTAGGCGCGCGTTGGGCCGGGCACGGGGGAGGCGCGGAGCGGCAGGCGAGCTATGATGCGCCTCGTGCCGCTCTCCTTCGTGAAGTACCACGGGCTCGGGAACGACTTCATCGTCGTGGACGGGCCCCTGATGGACCCCGACCGCGCCCGGCGCCTCTGCGACCGGCGCCGCGGCATCGGCGCCGACGGCGTCTTGACCGTCCTGCCTCCCCGGACGCCCGGCGCCGCCGCCACGATGCACATCTTCAACTCCGACGGCTCGGTGGCGGCCATGTGCGGGAACGGGATCCGCTGCGTCGCCCGGCACCTCGCCGAGACGCGCGGCCTCTCGGGCGAGCTCGTCATCGACACCGACTCCGGCCCGAAGCGCTGCGCCGTGCACCGCGACGCGGCCGGTATCCCGTCCAGCGTCTCGGTCGAGATGGGACCGGCGCGGGTCCTCGGGGACGAGGAGTTCCGGGTGGAGGGCGAGACCCTCCGCGCCGCGCGCATCTCGATGGGGAACCCGCACGCCGTCCTCTTCGACGTCCCCACCCGCGAGCGCGCGGCCGCCATCGGGCCCGCGATCGAGCGGGCCGTGGCGGGCGGCGTGAACGTCGGCTTCGCGCGCCCCGGCCACGGCGGCGGGATCGACCTCGTGGTGTGGGAGCGGGGGGCGGGGCTCACCGACGCGTGCGGGACGGGCGCCTGCGCCGCGGCGGTGGCCGCGGTGCGCGCGGGCGCGGCGCCGGTCCGGACCCCGGTGGAGGTGCGGCTCCCGGGCGGCACCCTCGAGATCACCGTGGGCGAGGACCTCACGCGCGTGACGATGCGCGGCCCGGCCGCGCGGGTGTTCGCCGGCGAGGCGGACCTCTAGGGATGGCGACCGGCAGGATCCTCGTCGTCGACGACGAGCGGCTCTTCCTCGAGCTGTTCGGCCGCGCGCTCGCGAACGCCGGGCACGCCACGCGCACGGCCTCCTCCGCCGAGGAGGCGCTGGCGCTCCTCGCCGAGGAGCGCTTCGAGCTCGTGGTCACCGACATCGTCATGCCGGGCATGGACGGCGTCGCCCTCGTGCGCGAGGCGAAGCGGCGCGACCCCGAGCTCGAGGCGGTGGCGGTGACGGGGCGCGAGGACGTGCGGATGGCGGTCGAGGCCATGAAGGCCGGCTGCGCGGACTTCCTCACGAAGCCGGTCGAGCCCGAGGAGCTCGTCGCCGTCGCGGAGCGCGCGCTCGGCCGCGTGCAGCTCCGGCGCGAGCACTCGCAGCTCGTCTCCGAGAACCTCGACCTCACCCGCGCCCAGGCGCTCTACCGGCAGGGGCTGCAGATCCTCTCGACGCTCGACGGCGAGCGGCTCCAGGACCTGGCGCTCTCCGTGCTCGCGCGCGTCACCGACGCGCAGGGCGCGGCGCTCTGGACCGCCGGCGAGCGCGGCGAGCTCCTGCTCCGCGCCTACCGCGGCGTGGTGGATCGCGCGGCGCTGCCGGCGCGGATCGACCCCGCCGGCGCGGAGTGGGCGGAGCCGCTGCGCGGCGGCGCGCCGTTCGAGGCGCCGTTCGCCGGCGCGGGCGAGGCCATGCTCGTGCCGCTCGTCGCGGACGACGAGCCGGTCGGCGTGGCGCTCCTCTCCGATCGCGCCGCCGGCCCCTTCGGCGCCGAGGAGCACCAGGCCGCCGCGACCATCGCCGACTTCACCGCCATCGCGGTGAAGAACGCGCGCCGCTTCCAGGCGGTGGAGCGGGTGGGCCTGCGCGACCGCGAGACCGGCGCCTACAACCTCGCCTACTTCGTGGACTACGCGGGCAAGGAGTTCTACAAGGCCCGCCGCTACGCGCGGTCCTTCTCGCTCGTGGTCCTCTCCCTCGACAACGCCGAGCAGATGCGCAAGGAGGCGGGGCGCGAGCCGTACCGCCGCGCGGTGCGCGACCTCGTCGCGGCGGTGGCGCGCGTGGGACGGGACGCCGACATCCTCGCGAAGGTCTCGGAGAGCGAGTACTACGTGCTCCTCCCCGAGACCGACCACTTCGGCGCGCTCATGTTCCTGCGCCGCGCGGTCGAGGAGGTCCGGCGCGAGGACGCGATCCAGCGCGTCGAGGAGCGCTGCCCGGTGCTCCTCTCCATGGGCGCCGCGACGTTCCCGAAGGACGGGGAGGACTTCGACGAGCTGCTCCACTGGGCGCGCGGGCGCATCCTGGAGCAGCGCGGCTCGCTCGTCCGCCGCCTGCACCTCGACGACCTCGACCCGGCCGCGTTCTGGGAGCTCTCGGACCTGCTGCTCTCCGGCGCGGGCCCCATCCCGGAGAGCTCGCCCTCCGCGCGGGCGCGCGTCGAGGGCGACCTCCTCGCCGCCGCCCAGCGCGAGGCCGCCCGCGAGATCGCGCGCGACCCGCGGGCGCGGGGGATGCTGTACGTCGGCGGGCAGGGCGGGCGCGGGCTCGCCGCGCTCGTGCAGGCGCTCCCGCCCGGCGACGCCGCGGCGCGCGCCGGGGATCCGTCCGCGCGGGTGTACCTGCTCGGCCCCCGCGGCCGCGACGCGGCGCCGATCGTGCACCCGCTCGTCACCGAGGTCTACCTCGACGGCGACAAGCGCTTCGCCGATCACGCCTTCGTGCTCTTCCTCTCCGAGCACTCCGCCTACGCGCTCCTGGCCGGCCCCGGGGGCCGGGTGTTCCACACCTCCGACGCGCCGCTCGTGGACGCGCTCGTCGCGAAGCTCCAGCACCTCTACGACCTGCAGCCCCTCTAGCGAGGCGAGATGGCCCCCGGTCGCAAGATCCTCATCGCCGACCCCGACGCCGCGACGGTGCGCGCCCTCGCCCCGGCGCTGCGCCAGCGCGGCTACCAGGTCCACGCCGCCCGCGACGCCTCGCGGGCGCTGCAGATCGCGATCCTCCGCTTCCCCGACCTCGTCCTCCTCGACGAGCGCGCGGGGCTCCTCGACCCGCGCACCTTCGTGCGCATCCTCCGCACGAACCCGCGCACCGAGCGGATCCCCGTCGTCCTCACCGGCGAGAACGTCGATCCGGAGCGCGCGCGCCTCGGCACGTTCCTGCGCAAGCCGTTCAACCTCGACGAGGTCCTCGCCCGAATCGAGCAGATCTTCCGCCGCGTCGACGCCGCCCGCGCGGTCTCCGGCGAGACCCGCGAGATCGAGGGGAACCTCGCGCAGATCCCCATCGCCGACCTCCTCCAGATCCTCGCCGGGAACCGCAAGACCGGCCGGCTCACCGTGGAGCGCGAGGGAGAGCGCGCCGAGATCGCGCTCTCCGATGGGCGCGTCGTGGACGCCGCGATGGGCGCGGCGGTGGGCGAGAAGGCGCTGTGGCGGCTCCTCACCCGGCGCGAGGGGCAGTTCGCGTTCGTGCCAGGCGCGCTCGCCGGGCCGCGGCGGATCGACCGGCGCGTCGAGGAGCTCGTCCTCGAGGGGCTGCGCCAGGCCGACGAGCTCGCGCGGCTCCTGCCGGCGCTCCCGCCGCCCGGCGATCTCGTCGAGCTCGCCGTCCACCCGAGCGAGATCCCCGCCGGCCTGCACCCGGTCACCGAGGAGGTGGTCGCGCTCCTCGCCGGGCCGCGCCGCTTCCAGGACGTGGTGGACCGCTGCCGCGCCTCCGACCTCGAGACCGTCCGCGCGCTCGTCGCGCTCCTCGAGCGCGGCTACGCGCGCCGCCTCGCCGGACCGGCCCCCGCGGAGGTCACGCCGCTGCTCGGCCCGGCCGAGCTCCACGCGCTGCGGGCGCGCATCGCGCGCGGCCGCTCCTCCGGCGCGCAGGCGGTGGGCAAGGTCGTCCTCGCCGGCGGCGGCCCGCTCGCGCGCCGCGCGGCGCTCCAGCGCTTCCAGACCGTCCCCGGCTTCCACGCGGAGGTCGAGGCCCCCGCCGGCTTCGGCACGCTCGGGCGCGTCACGCTCGGCGAGGGCGTACGCCTCGACCTGACCGAGCTCCCCGGCGAGCGCGCGCAGCGGCCGCTCTGGCGGCCCTTCGCGGCGGGCGCCGTCGGCGCGCTCGTCCTGCTCCCCGCCGACGACGACGCGCCGCTCCTCGCCGAGCTCGCGAACGTGCTCCGCCTCCCCGTGGTCGTCTGCGGGCCATCCGAGGCGGCGGTGCCGGAGTCGCTCCGCCAGGCGCCGGGCGGATTCGCCTTCGAGGGGAGCGACGCCGCGGAGGGGCTGCGCGCGCTCCTCGCCGGCGCGGGCGCGCGCGCCGCGATGTACTGAGCGGGCGCGGGAGGAGCTCCAGGTGCGGATCCCGATCTGGCAGGTGGACGCGTTCGCCGAGCGCGTGTTCGCCGGGAACCCGGCCGCCGTGTGCGTCCTCGACGGCTGGCTCCCGGACGACACGCTCCGAGCCATCGCCGCCGAGAACGCGCTCTCCGAGACCGCGTTCCTGGTGCGCGAGGGCGACGGGTACGCCATCCGCTGGTTCACGCCGACGGTCGAGGTGGACCTCTGCGGCCACGCGACGCTCGCCGCCGGCTTCGTCGTGCTCTCCCGGCTCGAGCCCGGCCGCGCGGCGGTGACGTTCCGCTCGCAGAGCGGCCCGCTCGCCGTCGCGCGCGGCGAGGGCGAGCGCCTCGTCATGACGTTCCCGCGCCGTCCGGCGAGGCCCGTCGAGCCGCCGGAGCCGCTCCTCCGCGCGCTCGGCCGCCGCCCGCTCGCGACGCTCCTCGCGCGCGATCTCGTCGCGGTCCTCGAGAGCGAGGAGGCGGTGCGCGCCGCGGCGCCCGACCTCGCGGCGGTCGCGGCGCTCGACGCGGCGGGGCTCGCGATCACGGCGCCGGGGAGCCGCGGCGCCGACTTCGTCTCGCGCTACTTCACGCCCCAGGCCGGCATCCCCGAGGACCCGGTGACCGGCTCGGCGCACTGCACCCTCGCGCCCTATTGGGCCGGGCGCCTGGGGCGCCGCCGGCTGCTCGCGCATCAGGTGTCGCGCCGCGGCGGCGTCGTCGAATGCGAGGACCGCGAGGACGCGGTGGTGCTCGCCGGGCGAGTCGCGCCCTACCTCACGGGCGAGCTCGAGCTGCAGGACCGCTAGGGAAGGTCGGGGTCGCCGAGCGCGGCGCGGACGATCGGGCTCGTGCACAGGAGCCGGAACTCCGCGCGCGTGAGCCAGGCCGTGCGGGACGAGCGCTTCCCGCGCAGGACGAGGCGCACCCGCTCCGCGTCGTGCGCCACGGTCGCGGCCGCGCCCGCCGACAGGTCGCGCTCGAGCGAGCGCAGGTGGCGGTGGATGCGCAGAGCCCGCTTCCCCTCGGGCGAGGAGAGCGCGTGGAAGTAGCGGTTCCGGCTGAAGCCGGGGTCCTGCCGGAGTCGCTCGACCGCGCGCGTGACGAAGTCCGCCATGGGAGCCCAGGACGTTAGCACCCGTCCCGGCGGCGGGCCACGGGATCACGCCTCCGAGGCGCGCCGCTGGCGCGCCGGGCTCCCGGTGACGGGCGTGGGCCCGGGCGCCCGCGCGAGCAGGAAGCGGGCGAGCGCATGGTCGGTCGAGTAGACGTGATCCTGCAGCCAGCCGGTCACCTCGCGCTCCAGCCGGAGCACGAGCCGCGCGCTCGCACCCTCCACCGCGAACAGGTTCGAGAGCGCGTCGATCTCGGCGCCGAAGGCGAGGTGCTCGGCGGCGTGGAGGGCGGCGTCGGGGTACGCCACCTCGCGCATGAGCCGCTCCTCCGCGGCGAAGTGATCGCGGGTGTAGTGCTGGAGGAAGCCGATGAGGCTCGTCGCCTCGCTGCGGTCGCGCCGGAGCATGGCGTCGAGGAGCCGGTCGAAGCGGCGGAACAGCTCCTCGTGCTGCGCGTCCAGTTCGGCCACGCCAAGCGACAGGGCCGACGTCCAGCGGAGCGCCATGGAATCTCCCCTCCCGCGCCATGGTCGCGCGGTCCTCTGACGGAGGGTACGAGCCCTGGAGCCCGCTGACACGCCCACGGTTGACGGACATCACGACCGCCCCGAGAGGAGCGGCGTGCGCGCCTTCGCCCACACTCTAAGTGGGGATGGCGGTCGTGGTCGCGACCAGCCGCGACAGGCTGGCGCGGTCGCGACGGCCGGAGGGGCCGACGACCACCGCGACGAGGTTCCGGCGCCGGAACGTCTCGGCCGCGACGCGCTGCACGTCGGCGGGGGTGACGCGCTCGACGCGGCGGCAGCGCTCCTCGAAGCTCTCGGGCGCGGAGAGCACCTCGCCCGCGCCGTACCAGCCGGCGAGGTCGGCCGCGCTGTCGAGCGAGAAGGCGAGGGTCATGCGGTGGCGCCGCTGGACGCGCAGCAGCTCCTCCTCCGGCATGGGCTGCTCGGCGAGCTGGCCGAGGACCCGCAGGACCTCCTCCAGCACGCGCGGGAGCTTGCGCGGGGCGCACGCGCCGTCCACGACCGTCATGCCCGCGTCGGCGAACGTGTCGATCCCGGCGTGCAGCGAGTAGGCGAGGCCGCGCCGCTCGACGATCTCGAACGGCAGCCGGGAGGAGAGCCCGTCGTCGAGGATGCGCCGGATGCAGAGGTGGACCGGGTAGTCGGCGTGGCGCTCCGGAGGGCAGGGGAACGAGACCGAGAACTCCGCCTGGGCGTCGTCGTGGTCCACGAGCTCGAGGCGCGGCCCGCCCGGCCAGGGCGGCGGCGCGAGGTCGGTGCTGGCCTTGCCGCGGGGCAGGCGTCCGAGGTGCTCCTCGGCGAGCTCCTCCACGTCGCTCGCCCGCACGGGACCCGCCACCGCCAGGACGAGGTTCGCCCCGCTGTAGAAGCGCTCGTGGTGCGCCCGCACGTCTCGCCGCGAGAGGCGCCGCACGATCTCCGGCGTCCCCGCGATCTTGTAGCCGAGCGGGTGATCGCCGAAGACGATGCGCTTCGAGAGGTTGTCCGGGTCGATGTCGCGGCCGTCGGCGTCCACCTCGTCGAGGATCTCCTCCAGGATCACCTCGCGCTCGACGTCCATCTCCTTGAGGAGCGGCCGGCGGATGAGGTCGCCGAGGATGGCGAGCCCGGTGCCGACCTCGTCCGGGTGGATGGGCGTGTAATAGCAGCCGTGGTCGCGCGCGGTGATGCCGTTCAGGCTCCCGCCGGCGCTCTCCACCGCCGCGTTCATCGCGACCGTGTCCGGCCAGGCCACCGAGCCTCGGAAGAACAGGTGCTCGAGGAAGTGCGAGACCCCGTTCCGAGCGGCGGTCTCGTGTCTCGAGCCGGCGCGCACGTAGAGCGCGATCATGGCCGAGTGGAGGCCCGGCGCGCGCGCCGTGAGCACGCGCAGCCCGTTCGACAGCACGGAGCGATGCACCTCCCCCCAGTTCTCGCGCGGGGGCCTCGGACGCGCCGCGACGCGCTGGCGGGGATCGCCGGCGCGGATCATCGCGCCGGCCTTCTGCGGAAGGAGCTTGCGGCGCTTCCGCCGGATCTCGTGCCTCGGCTGCCTCATCTCGTACTCACGACCTCCGTGGGTGTTGCAGTCTGCTCGTCCGCCGCCGCCGGCAGGCGGACGGCGAACGTCGTCCCTCGACCGACCGCGCTGTCGCAGCGGATCGAGCCTCCGTGCTCCTCTACCACCTGCCGGGTGAAGGCGAGACCGAGACCGGTGCCGCGCTCCTTCGTCGAGTAAAAGGCCTCGAAGATGCGCGTCAGATCCCCTGGGGGGATCCCCCCGCCCGTATCGGCGACCTCGGCCTCGATCGCTTCCCCCGCGCGGCGGGTGCGCACCGTCACGATCCCGCCCGAGGGCATGGCCTCCCGGCTGTTGCGGAGAAGGTTGAGGAACACGGCGCGGAGCTGGCCCTCGTCCGCCTGCACGGTGGGCAGCCCCGGCTCGAGCTCGCGATGGAGCTCGATCCGGGCGGCCGCGAGCTCCGGGGCGAGGAAGTCGAGCAGGCCAGCGAGGAGCTCGTTCAGGTCCTGGCGCTCGAGCGCAGGCTTCGGCAGCCGCGCGAACCGCAGGTACTCCTCGGCCACGCCGTTCAGGCGATCGACCTCGCGCGAGATGGCCGCCACGAGCTGCGTCGCCTCGCGGGGAGCGGACAGCTCCGCGAGCTCCTCGGCGAGGAGCTCGGCGTTGAGGCCGATCGCGTTCAGCGGGTTGCGGATCTCGTGCGTGATCTGGGCGGAGATGCGGCCGACCGCGGCGAGCCGCTCCGCCCGCCGGAGCTCGTCGCGCTGCCGCCCGAGCGAGGCCGCCATGGCGTTGAACTCCCCGGCGAGCAGCCCGATCTCGTCGTCGCTCCTCACGTCGACCATGCGCGTGAGATCGCCCGCGGCGACGGCCTTCACCCCCTCGGTGAGCGTCTGGATGGGCGCGAGGAGCCGCTGCGAGAGCAGGGCGGCGCCCACGCCGATCGCGAGCGCGCCGAGCGAGTAGAGGACGATGAGCGCCACCGTCCGGCCCTCCGCCCGCTCGGCCGCCCGGACACGATCGGCGGTCTGGCTCTCCAGCGCGACCTGGAGGAGCTTCACGTCGAGCGAGAGCCCCTTCTCGAGCTGGCGGACCTCCTGCGCGTGCGCCTCGAAGGCGGCGGCCGTCCGCGGATCCTGCCCCTCGCCGGCCTCGAGCGCGTCGAAGAGCGCGCGCGCCTTGGCGTCGTACTCCGACCAGCGGGTGCCGAGCGCGGCGAGCCGCCCCTGCACGTCGTCGAGGAAGCGCGCGTCCTCGTCGCGGGCGAGGAGCCGGGCGTCGGCGATGACGCGGTTCGCCTCCTCGATCTTCTCCCGGACGAGGGCCGGGAAGTGCGCGCGCGCCACCGGGAGGTACGCCTGGCGCGCGGCGCGATCGAGGGCCCGCGCCTCCAGCGCCCGGGCCGCGACCCAGTCCTTCGTCTCGAGCTGCGCCGCGATGCGGGTGAGCGGCTGGTAGCCCGTCGAGAGGAGGCGGAGGTCGCGGCGGGCGTCGTGCAGCCGGACGATGGCGAACGCGGCGACGGCGCCGAAGGCGGCGAGGGCCACGGCGAAGGTGAGGAAGATGCGGGTGGCGACGCGGCGCATTCGAGGGGCGGGGATCCTAGCGCGTCCGAAAGGCGCGGCCCCGCCGAATCGTTCCTAACCTCCCGCGGAGCGGAGCGCGGCGGCCGAGCGCACGCCCGCCGCGTTCCTTCCAAGAGGCTGGAAGGTCTGTTAGTTACGGAGGTCCTCCACCGGAGCACATCCGCCATGACCGGACTCTTCGCCTTCCTCGCCCTCGTCGGCGTCCTCGCAGCCGTCGCCTTCTTCCTCTCTGCCCGCGGTGCGCGCGCCGAGCTCGCCGCGCGCACCGGCGACCGCGCGAAGCTCGAGGCGGACGCCGAGGCGGCGCGCAAGGCGGCCCAGGACGCGCGCGCGGAGGCGAAGAAGACGCGCGAGGAGGCCTCGGCGCTGCGGGGTGATCTCGAGCGCGCGAAGAAGAAGGCCTTCGAGCAGGCGGAGGCCGCGCGGCGCGCGGGCGGCGCGCCGGCGCTGCGCGAGGAGATCGACAAGCTCGGGGCGCGGCTCGCGGAGGCGCGCGCCGAGGCGGCGCACCAGGCGGAGCGGGCCCGCGCGGTGGAGGGCGAGCTGCAGAAGGCTGCGGCCCAGCTCGAGCGCGCGCGGAGCCGCCCGGTCGAGGCGCCTCGCGCCCCGACCCCCGCGCCGGCCCCGGTCGCGGTGCCCGCCGCGGCTCCCGCCGTGGACGACGGCCGCCTCGCCGCCGAGAAGGATCGCGCCGACAAGGCCGAGTCGAAGCTCGCGGAGGCGCGCAAGCGGGTCGCCGAGCTGGAGCGAGATCTCAAGGCCATCCGCGGGCGGCTCGAGACCGAGAAGCGGGTCTACATGGTGCAGAAGGGCGAGCTCGAGCTCGCGGCCGACCGCTACACCGAGCTGCGCCGCCGCCACGACACGCTCCGCAAGGAGCACGACGAGCTCGTCGAGGCGGTGCGGCAGGCCGCGCGGGAGGAGCGCCGCCTCGCCGAGAGCGCCAAGGGGAAGGGCGAGGGGAGCGAGCCCGCCGGCGGAACCGCCGCGTAGCGGCGGGCCCGGGAACGCGCAGGCCTGCTCAGGCGGGCTGCGCCTCACCGCCGGTGATCGGGCTGCTCACGCTCGCGTTCGCGAGCAGCTTGAACACGGGCGCGAGGTCGCGGAACACGCCGAGGAGATCGCCGAGCGACAGGCTCCGCGCCTCCTCGCTCGTCCACGCGATCCCGACGTCGAGCCCCACCGCGCCGGGGGCGAGGTCCTCCGCGAGCTCCAGCCAGAAGGCCGCGGTGTGCGCGGGCGCGAGCTCGGGGAGCTCCTCGTAGTTCCAGTCCCGGAAGCTGCGGAGCTTGCGGAACGGCTTGCCCTTCCGCGCGAGGTTCGGCGCCTCGCGCGCGAGGGCGGCCTGCAGCGCGGCGCGCGACGGGGAGTCCCCCTTCACGCCCACGCGCGCGTGCAGGTGCTCGCGCGTCGCGACCACCGCGAGGTAGGGGATCCCGCGGTAGCCCTTCGGGCTCTCGCAGAACGTGACGAGCGCCTCGTCGGGGGCGACGCCCCGGCGGTGGACGATCTTGCCGGGGTGGACGAAGAGCTCCCGCCCGGCGACGCGGGACAGGCCGGAGAGGCAGTGGTTCCCGAGCTCGACGAGCTTCGGCTGAAGCTTTCCCGTGAGCGCGGCGGACCGCGCGTCGGGATCGTCGATCTCGAACATCCCGAAGTCGGGTGGACCGAGGCCGAGGCCTGCCATGAGCGCCCCCAGCGCAATTGGGCGGACGATCCTAACACACGTTGACGGCCCGGGCGGCGTGGGCCTAGGTTCACCCCTCCGATGCAGAAGGACCAGCGGCTCCTCGACCTCGCGGCGCTCCTGCTCAAGGCCGCCGAGCCCGTCTCCTGGCGCGAGATCCAGGAGCAGTTCCCCGAGGACTACGGCGGGAAGGGCGAGGCCGCGATCCGCAAGTTCGAGCGGGACAAGGCGGACCTGCTCGAGCTCGGGATCCCCGTGCGCTACGCCGCGGGGGACGAGGACCTCCCCGCCGGCTACCTCATCGAGCGGGACGAGTTCTACCTGCCCGACCTGCGGCTCCCGCCGGAGGACCTCGCCCTCCTCTACCTCGCCGGCTCGGCGGCGCTCGCGAGCGGGACGTTCCCCTACTCCCGCGACCTCGCCCACGCGCTCAACAAGCTCTCCTTCGCGGCGCGGGCGCCGGGCGCCTCCGAGGCCGCGGCGCTCGCGACGCGCCAGCTCTCCGCGCCCGAGGAGGGCGACGGCGTGGACGTCGGCGCGCGCGTGGAGGAGCTCTCGCGCGCGGTCGCGCACAAGAAGCGCGTCCACGTCGTGTACCTCGGCGCGGAGCGGCGCCAGACGACCGAGCGCGACGTCGATCCGTACGGTCTCTTCCAGCGCGGCGGCGCCTGGTTCCTCGCGGGCTTCTGCCACCTGCGCCAGGCGATCCGCACGTTCCACCTCAAGCGCATCGTCTCGCTCGCCATGAACCCGTCGGCGCCCCGCACGCCGGACTTCGCGACGCGCAAGGACTTCTCGCTCGCCGACTTCGCCACCCGCGAGATCTGGGAGTACGACGTCCACGGCGCGGTCCGCTGCCGGATCCGGCTCGAGCCGCCCGTGCCCGCCGAGGTGATCGCCTCGTTCGGCCCGCGCGCGAGGCTCGCGGAGGACGGCGGCGCGACGCTCGTCGAGGTGGACGCCACGAACGAGGAGGGGCTCTTGCGGCACGTGCTCGCGCTCGGCGATCGCGCGGAGCTCCTCCAGCCGAAGGCCTTGCGCGAGAAGGCGCGCACGGTGCTCGCCGGCCTCGAGCGGGGGCTCGCGTGAGCGCGGCGAAGGGACGCAAGGCGTCGCCCGCGGCCCCGGCGTCCCGCGCTCCGGCGCGGCGCGCGGCGCCGAGGTCCGCCGCGCCGAAGCCGGCCCAGGCCCCGGCCCCGAAGGCCGCCGCCCGCAAGGCCGCCGCCG
>NZ_JALCZC010000059.1:0-25091 GCF_022690805.1 Anaeromyxobacter sp. SG66 | reverse complement strand
CGTGGCCGACCCCGAGGCGCGCCCCGCGGAAGGCGCCGCGCCCGCCGGCGAGGCTCACGCGGCCCACCGGCCGCGGGGTGGCCGCGCCGGTGCGCCCTCGCCGCGCGCGCGGGAGAGCGCCTCGGGCCCTCCCGCCTCGCTGTCGGTGCACGTCCGGCCGTACGCGCAGCGCGCGCTGCTCGACGGGATCGAGGTGGCGCGCGGGGAGCAGCTCGTCCGCTTCTCGGTCGCGCCGGGCCGCACCCACGTCATCCAGATCGAGCACGCCTGCTGCACGCCGTTCGTCCGGGAGATCACCGCCGAGGAGGCGCAGCGCCTCGGCGAGCTGCGGGTGCCGCTCACGCCACGCCCGGCCCGGCTGCGCGTCGAGGGAGACCCGGCGACGCGCGTGTACGTGGACGGCAAGCTCGTCGGCACCGCGGGCGACTCGCAGCGCGCCTCGTTCGCGATCCCGGTGCCTTCCGGGGCGGACAGCCCCTACGAGGCGCCCGCCCGGATCGGCCTCGAGGCGGCCGGCGCGGCGATGCGCGACGTTCAGGTGAAGCTGCGGGCCGGGGGCGAGGTGATCGTCGCCGCCCCGACGGCGGCGCGGCAGCCGCCCCCGCCCTCCGGCGCGCCGGAGCCCGGCGCGGGCCCCGCGAGCGCGCCCCACTCCGACGGAGCCGTGACGCCGTGATCCCCCTCCTCATCGCGCTCGTGCTCACGGCCCCGCCGGAGCTGAAGCGCGCGAAGGACCGCTTCGAGTTCGGCGCCTACGCGGACGCGGCCGGCACGCTCCGGCGCTACCTCGCCACGGGCCCCTCGCTCAGCGAGGACGAGGCCATCGACGCCTACCGCATCCTCGGCATCTCCGAGTACCACCTCGGCGATCAGGCCCAGGCGCGCGCGGCGTTCGTGAACCTCCTCTCCCACGATCCCGACTACGCGCTCGACCCGTTCCTCGTCCCGCCGCCCATCGTCGAGTTCTTCGACCGCGTGAAGCGGGAGCACGAGCCCGCGCTCGCGCCGCTGCGCGAGCGGCGCCGCGCGCTGCGAGAGCAGGAGCGGCTCGCGGACGAGGCGAAGCGGCGGCTGCTGGCGGAGGAGCAGGCGCGCACCGGGCCGCCGACGAAGGTCGTGCGCGTCCAGGAGCGCCTGTACCTGTTCAACTGGATGCCGCTCGGCGCGGGCCAGTTCCAGAACGGCGATCGCGCGAAGGGGACCGCCATCGCGGCCGGCCAGATCGTGGCCGGCGTCGTGAACCTCTCCGCGATCATCTTCCACAACCAGCTCGCCGAGGACCGCACCCGCTCCTGCATCTCCGGCCAGCCGGGCTGCTCGCGGCCGCCGTACTCCGACTCGGACCGCGTGCTGCTCGGCCGCGTCGAGGCGGTGAAGTACGTGTCCGCCGGCCTGTTCTGGGCGCTCTACGCGTACGGGGTGTGGGACGCGCACAAGCACTTCGTGCCCATCGTCGAGACCGAGGTCTCGCCCGGTGGCGGCGCCGGGTCGGTCAAGCTGGAGTGGGCGTTCTGAGGGACCGATGACGATTCGGAACTGAGGCAAGTCGATCGTGGCAACGCTCATCGTGAAGAGCCCGGACGGCGTGGAGCGCGAGATCGCGCTCGTGAAGCGCATCACGAGCGTCGGGCGCGACGTGGAGAACGACGTGGCGGTGCCCGATCCCGGCATGCCGCGCACGGCGGTGCACATCCACTGGGACGGTCGCGAGTACAACGCCGCCGCGCACGACGGCGCGGACATGACCGTGAACGGCAAGCGGCGCGCGGCGTGGCGGCTCGGCCCCGGGGACCGGATCCGCGTCGCGGGGACCGAGCTCGTGTTCGACCCCGCCCCCCGCGCGGCCCCCGCCCGCCCGGGCCCGAGCTCCGGCCAGCGGCTCCTGGCCCTCGAGACGCTGGTCCGGTTCTCGGAGCGGCTGCTCGGCGCGAACGACCTCGCCCGGCTCCTCGACGAGCTCATCGACGCCCTGCTCGAGGTGACCCACGCCGACAAGGGCTTCCTCATCCTGTTCGAGGACGGCGAGATGACCGTCCGGGCGGCGCGGAACGTGGCGCGCGAGACCATCGAGGGCGCGATGGCGCGGGTCTCCGACTCGATCATCCAGCGCGTCATCGACACGCGCCGGCCGATCGTGGTCGCCGACGCCCTGCACGACTCCGAGTGGTCCGGCTCGACCTCGGTCGTGAACCTGAAGCTCTGCTCGGTGATGTGCGCGCCGCTCATGCAGAAGGGCGACGTCTGCGGCGTCATCTACCTCGGGAACGACAGCGTGGTCTCGCTCTTCGACGACCGCGCGCTCGAGGCGCTCACCGTGTTCGCCGCCCAGGCGTCGCTGCTCGTGCAGAACGGCATGCTGCTCGACTCGCTGCGGCGCGAGAACGTGGCCCTGCGCGAGGCGGTGAGCTCGAAGCAGTACGGCGAGCTCATCGGCTCGGGGGCGTCGATGCGGGAGGTGTTCCGGCGCATCGAGAAGGTCGCCGGGACGGACATCAGCGTGCTCGTCTCGGGCGAGACCGGCACCGGCAAGGAGGTCGTCGCCCGCGAGATCCACCGCCGCAGCGGGCGGGGGAGCGGCCCGTTCGTCGCGGTGAACTGCGGGGCGATCCCCGAGGCGCTCCTCGAGTCGGAGCTGTTCGGCCACGTGCGCGGCGCGTTCACGGGCGCCATCGCCACCCGGCCCGGCAAGTTCCAGGCGGCGCACGGCGGGACCCTGTTCCTCGACGAGGTGGGCGAGATGCCGGCCGCGCTGCAGGTGAAGCTCCTGCGCGCGCTCCAGGAGCGCTCGGTGACGAAGGTCGGCGACACGCGCCCGGAGCCGGTGGACCTCCGCGTGGTCGCCGCGACGAACAAGGTGCTCGAGGAGGAGATCCGCAAGGGCACGTTCCGGGAGGACCTCTACTACCGCCTCAACGTGGTCTCCATCCTCCTGCCGCCCCTCCGCGAGCGCGGCGAGGACCTCGTCGTGCTCGCGAAGTACTTCCTGCAGAAGTACGCGAAGGACTTCGGCGCGAAGGTGCGCGGGTTCGCGCCGAGCGCGGTGGTCGCGATGCGGAAGTACGCCTGGCCGGGGAACATCCGCGAGCTCGAGAACCGCCTCAAGAAGGCGGTCGTCCTCGCCGACAAGGCGCTCGTGTCGGCGGAGGACCTCGACCTGCGGCCGGAGAACCTCGAGCCCATCCTCCCGCTCGTCGCCGCGAAGGAGGAGTTCCAGAAGCGCTACATCAACGAGGTGCTCGAGCGGAACCAGGGCAACCGCACCAAGACGGCCAAGGATCTCGGCGTCGATCCGCGGACCATCTTCCGGCACCTGGAGAAGCTCGAGGCCGAGCGGCGCGGCCAGAAGCTCCCGCCCGACGAGGAGGACGACGCGTGAGGAGAACCGCCAGGGCGGCCGCGATCGCGGCCGTGGTCCTCTCGGGGTGCCCGCTGCCGCAGCCCCTGCCCGATTACCCCGAGGGCCAGCCGGTGACGCCGCCGCGCATCGTGGTCGACGACACCGTCCGCGCGGTGCTCCAGCCGGAGTCGATCGTGCGCGTCCCGGCGGGCTGCCCGCGCGAGCCCGTCTTCCCGCTCGGCGCGACGCTCCGCGACGCCATCACCAACGAGGCGGTCGTGGCGCGCTGGTTCGTGAACTACGACCCGACGAACCGCCCGAGCCTCGCAGTCCAGCAGGCCAACGACATCCTCGCCCCGGGCGACGGGACCGTCGACCCCACGCTGCGCGAGACCCCCGCGTTCCAGTTCCCCGCCTACCAGTACCCGAGCGCAGGCGGCAGCGCCGCGGCCGGCACCGCGGGCGCCCTCCACGTCGTGGAGCTCGTGGTGTCGAACGGCTTCGATCCCAACGCCGACGTCGCGACCGCCACGTCCGCGTATCGCAAGCCGAAGCTCGGGTTCGAGGTCCAGGTCTATCGCTGGGTGTTCTTGACGGTGCCGCCCTCCCCGGACGGCTGCACGGGCGCGGGCTGCGTCACCTGCCCGGCGCCGCCCGTGGTCCCGGCCGGCTGAGCGGGGAGCTCACCGCCGCTCCGGCGGCCGCGCGAGCGCCTCGCGCGCCTCGTGCAGCGAGGCCGCGGCCTGGTGGGCGAGGTTCGCCTCCTCCTGAGCGAACCGGTTCACCTGCGCCCGGTAGGCCCGGTGGAGCTCGAGCACCGCGTCGCGGGCGTGCGCGAGCTCCTTGCGCCCGCCGAAGCCCTGCGGATCCGGATCCGCCGCGTCGAGCCGGCAGCGCTCGGCGAGATCGTCCACGCGCTGCTCCCACTCCCGCGCCCAGATCTCCCAGCGCTGGATGGCGTCCTTCTCGCCGACCTCGTCCCCGAGGCGCCAGGCCCGCTCGTTCTGCTCGGCGTGCAGCGCCTCGAGCTCCGTCACGCACACCCGCAGCGCGGCGCGCGTCGGGAGCGCGCCCGTCGCGGGGGGCCGGTGGGGTCCGCGCAGGTTTCGCACGACGCTCGTCATCACCACCGCGAGCGCGAGGGCGATGACGGCGAAGTAGAGCAGCCAGAGCGCCGTCCGGTACGGCTTGTAGCGGGGGTCCCGCGGCACGCGCGGGACTCTGCCAAACGGGCGACGCCGCGTCGAGTGTTTGGGCGCCGGCGGCGGCTACTGATGACCTGCGAGCACCTCGAGGAACGTGCACGGGCGCCCGCTCCACATCGCCCGCAGGCACCGCACGTAGAAGACGGGACCGAACAGCCGCACGATGGTGACGGAGTGGAACAGCACGTCCCTGCCTGTGATCGCGCCCTGCACGCAGCGGGTGGATTGCATCGGCGGTGCCGGACGGCGCCGCGTCGGCCCGCGGGGAACCTCTCCAATCTGCAAGAGAATCCCCGGGGAGCCCCTTCGGGCGAGCGCGGAAGCCGTGAACTTTGCCGCCCCCTGGGGCGACGAATTTACAGCCTGCCGGTCGAGGGTGAGGCGCATTGCAGTTTTGAATCGAATGCTTTCAACCCTGAAAGGTCCGGACTGGATGCTTTTCAGCCCCGATCCGGAACATCTCGGGATCGTGGGACATATTTTCAGAACCCGAGTGGGCACGTCGATTGAAAGTCATCCCGCCAGGACGTTCGCATCGGCTTGGGGTCACCCCCCCCGCACTCCGAGCCGGCAGCCGGGCGTCCACTTGGGAGCTCTCGGCGCGGTCGCTTTCACCGTCGCTCGTACAACGCCGAAGACGGCGCCGAGAGCTGCCCTTTTCCTCTTCCTTCAGCGTCGACCGACCCGCCGCTCGAGCTCCGAGAGCGGGAGCTCGAAGACCACCGGCCGTCCGTGGGGGCAGCGCGCCTTGAAGTCGATGGCGTCGAGCCCGTCGAGCAGGGCGCGCGCCTCCTCCGGCGCGACGTCCTGGTTCGCGCGGACGGCGGCGTGGCAGGCCATCGTGGCGAGCAGATCGTGCAGCGCCTCGTCCACGGCGCTGCCGGTCCCCACGAGCTCGAGCTGACCCGCGAGATCGAGGAGCAGCCCCTCGAGGTCGACGCCGGCGAGCGCGGCCGGGGTGCCCTTCACGGCGAAGCTATCGCCGCCGAAGGGCTCGACGTCGAACCCCAGCCGGCCGAGCTCGGCGAGCCCGCCCTCGAGCGCCCGGGCGACCGCGGGAGGGAGCGTCACGACCTGAGGCAGCAGGAACGGCTGCACGGGGAGCTGCCTTGTCCGGAATGCCTCGCGCAGGCGGTGGAACAGGAGCCGCTCATGGCTCGCGTGCTGATCGATGACGACGAGCGTCCCGCCCGGGGCCTCGCACAGGAGGTAGGTCCGCGCGTGCTGCCCCACGTAGCGGAGCGAGGCGAAGTACCCGCCAGGCCGCGCCGTGCCCGTCTCGTCCGAGATCGGAAACGCGAACGCGGCCGTGGTGCCCGGCGCCGGCCTCGGGGGCGCGACGAGCGCGCCGCTCCCCTCCGGCGCGTGGGCCTCTCGCGCCCAGGCGAGCACCGCCGCCGTCTCCTCGCCGCCCGCGATCCCGTCGCCGGAGGGCACGAGCGCGTGGGGCGTGGTGGCGGCCCCCGTGCCCGCCGCGCCGCGGCCGTGTGCGAGCCAGGGGGCGGTGCGGAGCGTGCCGGCGATCGCGTGGAACAGGGCGTCGTACACCTCGCGCGCCTCCGCGAACCGCACCTCCAGCTTCTGCGGGTGCACGTTCACGTCGACGCGGTCGAGGGGCAGCTCCACGAACAGCACGCCCGCGGGGTGCCGCCCCGGCGGCAGCGTCCCGGCGAACGCGCGGAGCACCGCGTGAGCGGCCCCCCGGTCGCGGATGTAGCGACCGTTCACGAAGAGATAGAGCGCGCGCCCGGTCGCCTCCGAGTGATCGGGTGAGCACACGAGCCCGCGCACCCGGACCGGGCCGCGCGCGGCGTCCACCGGCACGAGGTGCCGGTGCGCGTCGCGGCCGAGCGCCTGCGCGGCGCGATCGGCGAGCTCCGCACCGGCGCGAGCGCCGAGGACGAGCCGCCCGGCGGATCGCAGCGTGAACCCGACGTCCGGGCGCGCGAGGGCGAGGCGCACCACCGCCTCGCTGACGTGGCCGGCCTCGGTCGGCGGTGCGCGCATGAACTTGCGGCGCGCCGGGGTGTTGAAGAAGAGGTCCCGCACCTCGATGGTAGTGCCGCGCGGACGCGCGACGGGGCCCGCCGCGACGCGCGCGCCGCCCTCGATCTCGAGCCGGGTCCCGGCGCCGTCCTCCGCCGCTGCGGTGTCGAGCCGGAACCGCGCCACCGACGCGATCGCCGGCAGCGCCTCGCCGCGGAACCCCATCGTCGCGATGGCCGCGAGGCCGGCGGCGTCCCGCAGCTTCGACGTGGCGTGCCGCTCGAGCGCGAGGTGGGCGTCCTCGCTCGTCATCCCGCACCCGTCGTCGGCGACCCGCACCAGCGCGAGGCCGCCCTCCTCCACGTCGATCGCGACGGAGGTCGCGCCGGCGTCGAGCGCGTTCTCGACGAGCTCCTTCACGATGGACGCCGGGCGCTCCACCACCTCGCCCGCGGCGATCTGGTTCACGAGCCCGGGCGGAAGGACCTGGATGCGCGGCATCGCGGTGTCGTACCACACCGCCCGGACCCGCGGTGCCGGGTGGCCCGTCCCCGTCCGTCCGTTTGACGAGCGTGGGTACACCCGTCTATGAGGTGCGCGATGGCGGGAGGGAAGAGCCGAGGCCGAACGGGAGCCGGGAAGCGCACGCGCGCGACGAGGCCCGAGGCACGCGCACGTCCCGCGCCCAAGCCCAAGCCCAAGACCACGCATCCGGTGCTGGGGAACGACCCGTTCGCGCGGGGCGCCGCGCCGCGCGAGCCGGCGCCCGCGGTGGCGCGCGCCGGGGTGAGCGGATTGACCCCGACCCCGACCCCGACCCCGACCCCGACCCCGACCCCGACCCCGACCCCGACCCCGACCCCGACCCCGACCGCGGCCGCGACCTCGGCCGCGACCCCGACCTCGACCTCGACCGCGACCTCGACTCCGACCGCACCTCAGGCCCCCTCCCCCGACGCCGCGCGGCTCCGCGCCGCCGCCGATCGGCTCGGCGCGCTGGAGCACCGCGTCGAGAGCACGCTCGAGGGGCTCGAGCACCGGCTCGCCGACGTCGCCGGCCGCGCGGGGCTCGCGTCGGCCGCCGGGGAGCTGAGGGAGACGCTCGCCCGTCTGTTGCCGCGCGTGAAGCACGCGCTCGGGAGCGCGATCGACCTGGCGCGCCTGCTCGAGCCGCCCGAGCGGCTCGACCGGTACGGGCTCGACGCGCGCTTCCACGAGCGAGCGCAGCCGCTCCTCGACCTGCTGTACGCGACCTGGTGGCGCACCGAGGCGCGCGGCCTCGACCGCGTGCCGCCGGCCGGCGCCGCCATCATCGTCGCGAACCACGCAGGGGCCGTGCCGTGGGACGCGCTCGTGCTCCGGCACGCGCTCCACCGCGACCACCCCGCCCGGCGAGACCTCCGTCCCCTCCTCGACGATCGCGAGGCCGGGCTGCCCGTGTTCGGTGCGCTGGCGATCCGCCTCGGGGCGATCCGTGCCGCGCCCGAGCCCGCAGAGCGCATCCTGCGGGACGGGGGGCTCCTCGGCGTCTTCCCCGAGGGGAGCGCGGTCGCGCGGAAGGCGTGGGGCGAGCGCTACTGCATCGAGCGGTTCGGCCGCGGCGGCTTCGTGAAGCTCGCGCTCCGCACCGGCGCGCCCATCATCCCGTGCGCCATCGTGGGCAGCGAGGAAGCCTCCCCGGCCATCTCGCGGCCGGGCTGGCTCGGGGCGGCGCTCGGCCTCCCTGCCCTGCCCCTCGACTCGCTCCGGGTCGGCGCGGCCGGCCTCGTGCCGCTCCCTTCGCGCTGGTCGCTCCGGTTCGGCGATCCGATCGACCTGGGCGGCGCGGGCCCGGACGCGGTGCACGATCCCTCGACGGTGAGCGCCCTCACCGAGCGCGTGCGGTCGACGCTCCAGGCGATGCTCGACGAGGATCTGGCCGCGCGTCGCTCCGTGTTCCTCTGACCGGCGGCTTTCGGGGCCGCGTCGACCGCGGACGAACGCCGGCGCCGGCGAGCTCCAGCTCGCGTCTAGCCGAGGACGAGGGCGGGGTCGGTGTGGGCCCGCGCGAGCAGCTCGTCGCGGGCCTGCTCGTAGCCAGGCCGGCCGAGGAGCCCCTGGGCGTAGCGCTTGCCGGCCTCCACCCCGGGCTGGTCGAACGCGTTCACCCCGTACAGGCCGCCCGCGTACGCGGTGGCGAGCTCGAGGAGCATCAGGAGCTCTCCCATGGCCCGCGCGTCGAGGCGCGGGAGCTGGATCGAGACTGTGGGGCGCCCCGCCTTGCGCAGCGCGGCCTCGGTCGCGCGCCGCTCCGCCTCGATGAGCTCGCCCATCGTGTGGCCGTCGAGGTACGCGATCTCTCCATGCGGGCGGTACGTCTCGGGCATCGGGATCGACACGTCGGCCCGCGGCTGGACGACCCGCACGAACGTCACGACCTTGTCGTGCGGCCCCTCCATCATGAGCTGCATCGAGGAGTGCTGGTCGGTGGCGCCCACCGCGCGGAACGGCGTCGGGCCGACCTCGGGGCGCTTCCCGAGCGACTCCGCCCAGAGCTGCACGAACCAGTCGCCCGTGTCGCGCAGCCCGTCCGCGTAGGGCATGAGCACGTGGATCCGCCGCCCCTTTTGCCGGTCCATGAGGTGCAGCACGCCGGCGTAGAGGAGCGCCGGGTTCTCGCGCAGCGCGCCGGAGCGGCAGCGCGCCTCCATCGCGGCCGCCCCCGCGAGGAGCGCGGTGAGGTCGACCCCGCCCGCGGCGGCCGGCAGGAGCCCCACTGCGCTGAGCGCGCTGAAGCGGCCGCCCACGCTCGCGGGCACCGGCAGCGCCCGCAGCCCCTCCGCGTCGGCGATGGCGCGGAGGGCGCCCTTCGCCGGGTCGGTCACGAGGACGCAGCGCGCGCGGTACCCCTCCTCGCCGAACCGGGCGATGCAGCGCTCCCGCAGGACGAGGTGCTGCGCCATGGTCTCGGCGGTACCGCCGGACTTCGTGATGGTGGCGAAGCAGGTCTCCTCGAGCTCGAGCGTGCCGAGGAGCGCCTCGAAGGTGGCGGGGTCCGAGTTGTCCGGGAAGAAGACGCGCATGGCGCCGCGCCGGTCGCGCGGCAGGAGGTTGTGGAAGGGGTGCGTGAGCGCCGAGAGGATGGCGCGGCCGCCGAGGGAGCTGCCGCCGATCCCGAGCACGACGAGGTTCTCGAACCGGGCGGCGAGATCGCGCGCGAGCGCGGCGCTCGCGTCGGCCGTGGCCGCGTCCCGCGGCAGGTCGGCGAAGCCGAGCTCGCCCGAGCGGCGCCGCGCCTCGAACCCGTCGAAGGCGGCCGCCGCGGCGGGCGCGAGCGCGTCGAGCGCGTCCGCGCCGAGGCCGTCGGCGGCGGCGTCGAAGCAGCCGTTCACGTCGAGTGACAGGCGATCCATGGGTTCCCTCCCGGTGCGCCGCCACTCTAGCGACGGTCCGCCGCGCTGGCGAGGACTCGCGGCGCGGGGGCCCCGACGGTGTCCGACGGCCCTCAGCCCGGATCCGGGACTGCGGCGGAGCGGGGCGCCGCCCCCGCGGCCGTGCGGTGGGCGAAGCGGACGCGGTCCGGCGCCATCCGGAGGTCGCGCACCAGGCCGACCGCGGAGAGGAGCCGGAGCGCGTAGAAGGAGACGTCGATCTCCCACCAGAAGAAGCCCTGGTGCGCCGTCGACGGGTAGAAGTGGTGGTTGTTGTGCCACCCCTCCCCGAGCGTGAGGAGCGCGAGCAGGAGGCTGTTCCGGGAGCCGTCCCCCGTCTCGTAGCGCCGGCGGCCGAACACGTGGGCGAGCGAGTTGATGGCGAACGTCCCGTGCCACAGGAGCACCGTCGAGACGCAGAAGCCCCAGAGGAACGCCGGCAGCCCGCCCGCCAGGAGGAGGCCGCCCCCGAGGGCGAGCGGCACGGCGAGGTGCCAGCGGTCGAGGACGCGGAGCTCGGGGTAGACGGCGAGGTCCTTCACCCGCTCGAGCTTCGTCGCGTCGTAGCGGCGCGCCAGGATCCAGCCGACGTGGCTCCACCAGAAGCCGCGCTCGAGCGGCGAGTGCACGTCCTCGGGGCCGTCGGAGTACCGGTGGTGGTCCCGGTGGTGGGCGGCCCACCAGAGCGGCCCCTTCTGGACGGCCGACGCGCCGAGCACCGCCAGGGCGAGCTGGAAGGGGCGCGACGTGCGGAACGCGCGGTGCGAGAAGTAACGGTGGTACCCGGCCGTCACGCCGAACATCCGGAGGAGGTAGAGACCGACGGCGAGGGCGATGTAGCGGCCCTCGACGGGCGCGAGGAAGGGCGTCGCGAGGGCGGCCGCATGGACCGCGAAGAACGGGAGGGAGTGACCCCAGTGGATCGCGTCGAGGTTCCGGGGAGGCGTGGTCGTCATCTCCGGGCGATCTGGCGAGCGGCCGTCATGGGCGGGTCACCGCGCGCACGGTGGCCCGCCCCGCGGCGGAGCGCGGGGGATGCGCCATGCTGGATCGAGGACCACCCTTCGTGTGGGAGGGCCGGGGACCGGCGGGGAGCTCCTTCCGACCGCCTGGCTGCGCCATGGAGATGCTCGAGACCCCCACGACGGTCGAGGCGGCGAACGACGTCCAGAAGGAGGCGTTCATCCGCCTCATGGCCGAGACGCTCCCGCTCGCGGGCTACTCGGGGGTTCGGGCCGATCTCCCGGGCTGGGACCAGCCCGAGGTGATCCACGGCGCGATGCGCGATCACCGCCCGGCGCTCTTCTGCGACGCCCCGAAGCCGGTGTTCCTCGACGTGCTCTCACCCGGTCCGGTGACGCTCGAGGACGTCGCGAGCCGGTGGCAGCTCTTCGCCTCCGCCGCGGAGCTCACCGGGGGCGAGTTCCACGTCGTCATCCCGCGCTGGGTGGCGGGGCGCGACGGGAAGCAGATCGCGAAGCAGATCGCCGAGCTCGTCGGCGTCCGCATCGGCTTCATCTGGGCTGTCTAGCCGCCCTTTTTCCTCACGGCGCCGACGCGGAGGAGGTGGACGGCGCAGCCGCTCCGCCCTCGCCCGCCGCGGCCACGGCCCGCAGGAACGCCCAGAGATCCTCGCTCGCCTCGGCTCCCGGCGGCTCGATCCCATCGGTGCGGGCCGGATGGCTACGCATCAGCTCCCGGAAACGGTCGTGCGACAGCCGCTCCGCGACCGCCGTGAGATCCGGCCCGCGCTCCCCGCCGGCGGTCCGCAGCCGGTGACAGGCGACGCAGCGCGCGCCGAACTCGCCCGACCCGAGCCGGGCCCGGTCGGAGGCGCCCGGGGGCGCGGCGAGCGCCGTCCCGAGCGTCTTCTGCCAGAAGACGATCTCGAGCGCGCGAACCCCGTGCGCCCACCAGGAGGCCTGCCGGGGATCCGTGGTGAGCCCCGCCTGCTCCAGGTTGGGCCACGCGAGGACGCGCATCGCGATCGGCGCGCCGTCGGCCCGGTCCGCGACCACCGGCCGCAGCTGGCGGATCAGGGTGAGCGGGATGGGGACGGCCGTGCCCTCGGTGGTGCGCACGATGACGGTGTCCGTCCCCTTCTTCGGCGCGGCGCGCTCCGAGACGAGCAGCGCGAGCGGGGTGCCCTCCCAGAGCGCCTCGCGGCCGGAGACCGGGTCGACGCCGCGCACGGCGCGGCGGGGGAGCGCGGCGAGGTCCTTCTCACCGACCGCGTAAGGCCCCCCGTCGACGGCGCCGCGGATCTCGATCACCGTCTCGCCCTGCGCGGAGCGCGGCAGGCGCGCGCCGGAGGAGCACGCGGCGAGGGCGAGCAGGAGGACGAAGCGGACGTTTCTCATCGGCTGCCTTTCGGGATATCTTGCGCGCACTCTGAAGGAGTGATCCCGCATGGCACGCGCGTTCATCGGAAGCATGGAGTGCCGGGTCGTGGTGGACAAGGATCTCGGCGACAGCTGGGCCGTCGCGGTGTACCCGCCCGCCGCGTCGCCGCTCGTCGTCAAGATCCAGGGCAACGACAAGGAGAAGGCGACGCTCGGCGCGCTCGAGGTCCTGCAGAAGGCCGGCAAGATCGATCGCTTCGAGCTCTGAGCGGGGCCCGGCCCGCCGCGGCGCGCGGCCCGTCCTCCGTGGGCGCGGCGCCTGCGCGGCCTCACCCGGGCTCCGTCCGGACCACCGCGCCGTCGGGGAGCGCCGCGAGCAGCTCCGCCAGCGCCGCGTCCACCCGCGTCCCGTCCTTCGCCTCGATCGTCACCTTCACGCGGTGATCGGCTTCGTCGAAGCGCGGGTAGCTGCCGATCTCCACCGCCGGGTGTGCCTCCGCGACGCGCGCGAGCGCCGGCGCGATCTCGTCCTCCCCGAGCGAGAGGAAGACGCACGCGAGGTGGAACGGATCGGCCGCGAGCAGGTGCGCGATCCGGTCGAACTGCCAGCGGAAGAACTGCGGCACGCCCGGGAGCATGACGACGTTCTCCACCGCGAGGGTCGGGAACGACGGGTCTCCGAGCAGGCGCGTCCCCTCGGGCACGTCCGCCATGCGCAGCGTCGCCTCGGGCGGCTCCGCCCCGTCGTGATGGCGGCGGTGCATCGCGCGGAGGCTCTCGACCAGCGCGTCCGAGCGCACGAGCCGGCGCCCGAGGGCGCGCGCCACGGCCGGGACCGTCACGTCGTCGTGGGTAGGGCCGACCCCGCCCGAGGTGAACACCCAGGTGGCGCGGCGACGGGCGCGGTCCACGGCGTCGACGACGTCGTCCACGCGGTCCGGGAGGGTCAGGATGGCGTCGAGCTGCACGCCGAGATCGCGCAGGCGGCGCGCGGCCCAGGGGCCGTTCTCGTCCTGCACCTCCGCGGAGAGCACCTCGTTGCCGATGACGACGAGGATCGCCGTGGGACCGGGCATCCCATCTAAGTAGAGGGCGCGCGCGAGATCCGCAAATCGCGCGACGGGGCGCGGCGCGACCGCGGGGGCCGCCTCGGGGCCGAACGGCGGGTGCCCGGCCCGCGTCAGCGGCCGGAGCGGAGCTTCTCGACCGCGGCCCAGACCGCGTCCGCCACGGCCTCCACCGGCGCCTCGCCGTCGAGCTCCACCACGTGCTGTCCCGCGGCGCGGAGCAGCGCGATGCCGCGGTCGTAGCTCCGGGCCACCGCTCGCTGGAAGTCCGACACCTCGTACAGCTCCGGGTCCATCGTCGCGGCGCGCCGCCGCTTCAACGCCACCGCCGCGCGGGCGCGCAGGAAGAGCGTCACGTCCGGCGTGGCCGCGCGGGCGTTCACCGCCTCGACCCAGGCCAGCGCGCCGGTCGTCAGCCCCTGGTAGGCGAGCGACGAGAGGGTGAAGCGATCCGACACGACGTCCACGCCCTCCGCCAGCTTGGGGGCGATCTCGGCGGCGACGTGGTCGAGGCGATCGGCGGCGAAGAGCAGCGCGAGCGCGCCGGGATCGAGCTCACCCTCCCCCCGCCCGCCCACGACCCGCCGCGACAGCGCCTGGCGGACGAGGCTCCCGATCGGACCTCCGGACGGCTCGGCGGTGACGTGGACCGCCCGGCCCGCGGCGCGGAGGCGATCGCCGAGCAGACGCGCCTGCGTCGTCGTCCCGGCCCCGTCGAGCCCCTCGAGGACGATGAAGCGGCCGCGGCGGACGCGCCTCGCCGGCATGTCAGTGATCGAGCCCCAGCAAGCCGCGGAGCGCGAGCAGGCGGGAGAAGAGCGCGTCCTCGTCGCGCATCAGGCGCCGCGCGCGGAGCGCCTCGCGCACGGCGAGGACCGCGAGGACCGCGGCGAGCACGACGGCGAGGTAGAAGAACACCGGCGGTCCGGTCGGGATCTTCCGCGCGACGCCGGGCGCCGGGGTCCCCCAGCGATCCCAGCCGAGCTTCACGGCGAGACCGACGCCGATGAGGGCCGCGAAGCCGACGTACGCGCCACGCCGGACGTGGTCGATCGAGCGGCGGATCTCGAGGCGCGCCGCGAGCGCGTCGTGCTCGGCGCGCAGCGCGGCGGGGTCCTGGGCGGGGGTGGTCACCATCGGGCCGTTTCTACCGCTGACCGAAGCGGGCGGCAATCGCGTCCTGGACCGCCCCGAGCGTCGCGGCGAGCTTGACGCCCGGGTTCCGGAGGGGCGAGGCGATCCCCGGCAGCGTCCCGTCGTGGTAGCCGACCTTGAAGTCCGAGAACTTGAGCCCGTGCGCGGTGGAGATCACGACCACCCGCTCGCCCCTGCGGATCGCGCCGCGCGCGGCGAGCTTTTCGAGCGCGGCCAGCGCGACGCCCGTGTGCGGACAGGTGAACAGCCCGGCGCGGTCGGCGCGCGCCGCGGCGTCCGCGAGCTCCTGCTCCGTGGCCTGCTCGACGACGCCGTCGAGCGCCTCGAGGGCGCGCAGCGCGCGCTTCGCCGACACGGGGGCGCCGATCTGGATCGCCGAGGCGAGCGTCCGCTGCGCCGCGACCGGGGGCACGACCACCGCCGCGGTCGGCCTCACGCCCGCGCCGCTCGTCGCCCGCCACAGCGGGTTCGCCTGCGCCGCCTGCGCGACGACGAGGCGCGGGAGCCGGTCGACGAGCCCGAGCTCCTTCATGAGCAGGAAGCCCTTCCCGACCGCGCTCGCGTTCCCGAGGTTGCCGCCCGGGATCACGATCCAGTCCGGCGAGCTCCAGCCGAGCTGCTGCGCGATCTCGATGGAGGCGGTCTTCTGCCCCTCGATGCGCAGCGAGTTCATCGAGTTCGCGAGGTAGATGTCCTTCGTGTGCGCGAGCTCCCGCACGACGCGCATGCAGCCGTCGAAGTCGGTGTCGAGCTCGAGCACGAGCGCGCCGTTCGAGATGGGCTGGACGAGCTGGGCGGTCGAGATCTTGCCGCGCGGCAGGAGGACGACGCTCGGGATCCCCGCGGCGGCGCAGTAGGCGCTGAGGGCGGCGGAGGTGTCACCCGTCGAGGCGCAGGCGACGGCGCGCACCGACTGGCCGCGGGCGCGCATCTCGTTCACCGCCGAGACGAGCACCGTCATGCCCAGGTCCTTGAAGGAGCCCGTGTGCGTGACGCCGCACTCCTTCACCCAGACGTCGTCGAGGCCGAGCTCGCGGGCGTAGCGGTCCACCCGCAGGAGCGGGCTGCCGCCCTCGAACATCGAGACGACGTTCTCGGTCGCGAGCTGCGGGTAGACCCACTCCTTCTTGCCCCACACGCCGGAGCCGTACGGCCACGCGCCGAGCTTGAAGCGGGAGTCGAAGAGCGCCTTCCAGTCGTCGCCGGAGCGCGCGGCGAGCGCCGCGCGATCGTGCTCCACCTCGAGCAGCCCGCTGCAGCGCGGGCACTCGTAGACGACGTCGACGAGCTCGGCGCGGAAGTCGCAGCCCGCCGCGCAGCGGAACCAGGCCGAGGGGGCCGGAGCGGACGCCCGAGCGGACACAGGTCACCTCCCCTTCTGCAGCAGGCCGTGGACGCGCTCGGCGGCGAGCGCGAGGCGCGCCTCGTCCTCGACGAGCGCGATGCGGACGAAGCCCTCGCCGGCGGCGCCGAACCCGACCCCCGGCGCGACGCAGACCCCCGCCTCCTCCACGAGGCGGCGGGCGAACTCGAGCGAGCCGAGCCCGCGGAACGGCTCGGGGATGGGCGCCCAGGCGAACATGCTCGCCGCGGGCGGCGGGATGCGCCAGCCCGCCGCACCGAACGCGGCGACGAGCGCGTCCCGGCGGCGCTGGTAGCGCGCGCGGTTCGCGACGACGTCCTCCTCGCACTCGTCGAGCGCCGTCACCGCCGCGAGCTGGGTCGGGCCGAACAGGCCGTAGTCGAGGTAGCTCTTCACGCGCGCGGCCGCGGCGACGAGCGCGGCGTTCCCGGCGCAGAACCCCACGCGCCACCCCGCCATCCCGTAGCTCTTCGAGAGCGACATGAACTCGAGCGTGCGCTCGCGCGCCCCCGGGATCGTGAGCATCGCCGGCGCGCGTCCCCCGTCGAACACGAGGTCGCCGTAGGCGAGGTCGGAGATGATGAAGAGGTGCCGGGCCTCGGCGAAGCGGACGATCTTCTCGAGGAGCTCGGGCGTCGCGACCGCGGCGGTCGGGTTCGCGGGGAAGTTCACCACGATCCCCTTCGGGCGCCGCTCGGCCTTCTCCGTCGCCTCGACGAGCGAGTCGAAGAAGTCGAACCCGGGCCCCACGCGCACCGGGATCGTCTCCGCGCCGGCGAGCACCGCGCCGTAGGCGTGGATGGGGTACGTCGGCGTGGGCGCGAGCACCGCGTCGCCCTCGGCGAGGAGCCCGAGCAGCGCGTGGCCGATGCCCTCCTTCGAGCCGATGGTGATGAGCACCTCGCGGGCGGGGTCTACCTCGACGCCGTGCCGGCGCTTCCACCAGCGTGCGGCGGCGGCGCGGAGCTCGGGCAGGCCGCGGGGATCGAGGTAGCGGTGGAGGCGCGCGTCCCCCGCCGCCTCCCTCAGCCGCTCGACGACGCGCGCCGGGGCGCCGCGGTCCGGGTTCCCCATCGAGAGGTCCACGACGTCCACACCGCGGGCGATGGCCTCGTCGCGGAGCCGATCCGTGATCGTGAAGACGTACGTGGGGAGCCGCTTGACGCGCGCGAACACCTCGGGGTCGTGGAAGGTTTTCATGGAGGGACCCGCCAATTTGCCGGGAGCCGCCCCGCATTTCAAGGGGGCGAGCGAAGCCTCACGGCGGCGGCCGCGCGCCGCACGCCGGGCACGAGCGTCCGCGGACGAGCGCGCCGCAGCCGCAGACGTGCCCTGCCGGCGCGGCCGGCGCGCCGGAAGCCCCGCCCGCGAGCGGCAGGCGCATCCCGCACTGGCCGCAGATCCGCTCGCCGGGGAGCGCCGGGCTCCGGCAGTAGCGGCAGGTGACGAACACGGGGAGCGGCGTCGGCCCGTCGTCCGGCCCCTGCTGCGCCGTCCGCTCGAGGCCGTCCAGCGCGGGCGCGTCGACGTCCTGCGGCGCGATGCGCGTCTGCTCGAGCTCGAGCGGCGGCGGCGCCACCGCGCCGGCAGGCGCGTGGGCGGTCGGCTCGAGGCCCTCCACGGGCGGCGCGTCCGCCGCCCACGTGGCGGGATGGAGGGTCGGCTCCAGCCCGTCGAGCGCGGCCATCCCCGCGGCGAGGTCGGCCTCCGGCGCGAGCGGGCCGCCGCAAAGCTCGCACGCCCCTGCGCCGGGCTGGGAGTGGTCGCACACCGGACAGACGATCATCGCGGGGGAGTGTAGCGCATCAGCCGGCGGCGCCGGTGAGCGGCACGAAGCGGACGGGGATGAGATCGGTCCAGACGTTCGCGCCGTCGTTGCCCTTGTCGACGGCGCGCAGCACCTGCAGGTCGGGCGCCTCGCCCACCGGGATCACCATCCGGCCGCCGGGCGCGAGCTGGGCGACGAGGGCGGGCGGCACCTCCGGGGCGGCGGCGGTCACGAGGATCCGCTCGAAGGGCGCGGCCTCGGGCCAGCCCGCCCCGCCGTCTCCGGTGCGGAGGCGAAGGTTCTGGAGACCGAGCGTGCCGAGCAGGACCTCGCGCGCGCGCTCCGCGAGCGCGGGGACGATCTCGATCGAGAACACCTCCGCCGCGAGCCGCGCGAGGAGCGCCGTCTGGTACCCGGAGCCGGTCCCGACCTCGAGCACGCGCTCGCGGCCGCCGAGGCGGAGCTGCTCCGTCATGTAGGCGACCACGAACGGCTGCGAGATGGTCTGGCCGAAGCCGATGGGCAGCGGGTGATCCGCGTCCGCCGAGCCGCGCAGGTCCGGGGGCACGAACAGCTCGCGCGGCACCTCGGCCACGGCGCGCAGGACCGCGGGATCCCGGATGCCCATCGCCTCCAGGGCGCGCGACAGGTCGGCGCTCACGAGGCCATCCTAGACGGTCGGTCACGACCGGGAAACGGTGAGACCGAAGCCCGCCGCTCAGCCGATCTGCGCGAGGGAGAGCCGCCCGGACCAGCGCTCCCCGAGCGCCTCGGCGGCCGGCCGGTGCTCGGCGCGGCGCAGCTCGGGATCGGCCTCCACGAGCGCGAACGCGTCCTCGCGCGCCTCCTCCAGGATGGCCTCGTCGCGGTAGAGGTCGGCGACCTCGAAGAGCTTCTGGCCCGATTGGCGCGTGCCGAGGAGCTCGCCTGGGCCGCGGATGCGAAGGTCCACGCGGGCGATCTCGAACCCGTCCTGCGTCTCCTCCATGGCGTGGAGCCGCTCCCGCGCCTCGTCGCCCACCCGCTTGAAGTGCGCGATGAGGAGGCAGTGGCTCCGCGACGCCCCCCGGCCGACCCGCCCGCGGAGCTGGTGGAGCTGGGAGAGCCCGAAGCGCTCGGCGTGCTCCACGATCATCACGCTCGCGTTCGGGACGTCCACGCCCACCTCGATGACGGTGGTCGCGACGAGCACGCGGAGCGCCCCCGACCGGAAGCGATCCATCACGGCCTGCTTCTCGTCGCCCTTCATCTTTCCGTGGAGGAGCCCGACCTCGTGGCCGGCGAAGACGCGGCGCAGCTCCTCCGCGCCCGTCGTCGCGTCGGCGAGATCGGTTTTCTCGGACTCGGCGACGAGCGGGTAGACCACGTACACCTGCTGCCCCGCCTCGAGCTCTCGCCGCGCGACGTCGTAGGCGGCCCGCCGCTGCGAGTCGCCGTAGACCCTCGTCGCGACCGGGGTGCGGCCCGGAGGGAGCTCGCCGATCTTGGACTGGTCGAGGTCGCCGTAGAACGCGAGGGCGAGCGTGCGCGGGATCGGCGTCGCCGTCATCACGAGCACGTCGGGGCGGCGCCCCTTCGAGATGAGCTTCGCGCGCTGCAGCACGCCGAAGCGGTGCTGCTCGTCCACGACCACGAGGCCGAGGCGATCGAACGCGACGTCCTGCTCGAGGAGCGCGTGGGTCCCCACCGCGATCCGGGCCGTGCCGTCCGCCACCCGGGCGCGCGTCTCCTTCTGCCCCTTCCCGCGCGAGGCGGCCGCGACGAGCGCGACCTCGACGCCGGTCCCCGCGAGCCAGCCCGCGAGCGTGCGGGCGTGCTGCTCGGCGAGGAGCTCCGTCGGGACCATCAGGGCGGCCTGGTGGCCGGAGCGGACGGCGACCATCATCGCCGCGAACGCGACGGCGGTCTTGCCGCTGCCCACGTCGCCCTGCAGCAGCCGGTTCATCGGCTCGGGCCGGGCCATGTCGCGGGCGATCTCGTCGAGCGCCCGGGCCTGCGCGCCGGTGAGCTGGAACGGGAGGAGCTCGAGCGCGCGCGCGATCACCGCCGGCGAGGCGTCGAACGCGATGCCAGGCTCGGTGCGCACGCCCCGCCGGCGCAGCGCGAGGGCGAGCTGCAGGAAGAAGAGCTCCTCGAAGACGAGCCGGCGGAAGGCGGGGGTGGCGCGCTCGGCGGCGAGCGCGAGGTCGGTGCCGGGCGGGGGGAAGTGCGCGTCGTGCAGCGCCTCGGCCCGCGAGAGGAGCTCGCGGCGCGCCCGCACCTCGGGCGGCAGGTCGTCCACCACGAGCGGCGCGTGCTCGTCGACGAGCCGCTTCACGAGCCTGCGCAGCGCCGGGTGCTGGTAGTCGGCCGGGCCGGCGTAGATGGGGACGATGCGCCCGAAGCTCGCCGAGTCGCCCGCCGTGAGCTTCTCGACCTCGGGCTGGCTCATCTGGAGCCGCCGGCCGAACCCCTCGGTCACCTTGCCCGAGCAGAGGAGCCCTTCACCCGCCGCGAACTGCCGCAGGCGCCACGGCGGCGGGTTGAAGAACACGAGCTCGAGCGCGCCCGACGCGTCGGCCACGCCGACCTTCAGGAGCGGACGCCCGTTCCGCATGCGCTGCACGCGGACGTGCTTCACCGTGCAGAGCACGATCCCCTCGTCGCCGGCCCGCAGCTCCGCGACGCGCCGGACGTGCGTGCGGTCCTGGTAGGCCTTGGGGAAGAACTCGAGCGCCTGCTCCACCGTGGTGCGCCCGCGCTCCTCGAGCTGGGCGCGCGTCGCGGGGTGGACGCGGGGAAGCTCGGCGAGCGCCGTCGCGAGCCGCTTGCGGCGGGCGGCGCGCTCCTCCGGCGAGCGCGGAGGAGGCGCCTCCGTCCAGGGCTCGGGGGCCGGCGGGGGCGAGGCGGTCGTCGTCGGGGACGCGGACGCGGACGAGGACGAGGACGAGGACGCGGTCGGGGTCGGGGTCGGGGTCGGGGTCGGGGTCGGGGTCGGGGTCGGGGTCGGGGTCCGTGCCGCGGGCGTGGACGGAGCCGCGGGCGTGGACGGAGCGGCGGGCGTGGACCGCGCGGTGGGCGAGGTCGGCGCCGCGGGCGCGATCCTCCTGCTCTTCCCGAGCTCGGTCCGCCCGAGCCGGGCGACCTCGCGCAGCTCGTCGGGCACGGGGATGAGCGCGGAGAGGCCGCCCGCGATGCGCGTCAGCGCGGCGCGCCGGCCGTCCAGGGGGAGCGCGTCGAACCCGTCGGCCTCGACCGCGAGCCGCTGCAGCGCCGGGGTATCGGGCGCGCCGGCGGCCCGGGCGCGGGCGATGGCGCCGCGCGCGAGCTCGCCGAAGCCCTTGAGGCGCGCCGCGCCGACGAAGCCGTCCTTGACCGCGAAGCGGAGCGGCGGCACGAGCGCCGCGAGCGCCTGCTGCGCGGCCTCGAGGCCGGGACCCGGCTCCCCGGCGGCGGGCGCATCGCCCTGGCGGCCCCTCCGCTCCACGGCGCGAGGCTACCAGCGCGGTCCGACTACTCCCCGGACTCGGCGGGCAGCTCCTCCTCGACGAAGGCGATGGAATGGATCTCGTACTCCTTCTCGCCGCCGGGGGTGCGCACCGTCACGGTGTCCCCCTCCTCGCGCCCGATGAGCGCGCGCGCGATGGGGCTCGTGACCGAGATCCGCCCCTGCTTCAGGTCCGCCTCGAGCTCACCGACGATCCGGTAGGTCACCTGATCGCCGGAGTCGGAGTCCTCGAGCGACACGGTCGCGCCGAACACGACGCGATCGCCGACGTGCTTCGAGACGTCGATGACCTCGGCGCTCGCGATCCAGTGCTCGACCTGGAGGATGCGGCCCTCGATGTGGCTCTGCTTCTCCTTGGCCGCGTGGTACTCGGCGTTCTCGGAGAGATCGCCGTGGGATCGCGCCTCGGCGATCTCCTTCACGATCTTCGGGCGCTCGACGTTCTTCAGGCGCTTGAGCTCCTCCTTGAGCCGGAGGAGGCCGCCCTTCGTCATGGGGACGCGCTCGGACATCATCCACCTTCCGAAAAAATGACTGCGGCCGGCCCGAGAAGCCCGGGGCGGCCGCTTCCAGACCTTTCAGTAGAGCGCCCGCGGCTTGCTGTCAACGGGACGCCTGCCGGCCGACCCCGTGGTACTCCTGGATCGAGCGAACGCTCGGACTGCCGCCGCGGGCGGCCTCCATCGCCCCCACCGCCGCTCGGGCGCCGGTCAGGGTGGTGAAGTAGGGCAGGCCCTTCATCAGGGTCTCCCGCCGGATGGAGTAGCTGTCGGCGATCTCCTGCTTGCCGGCCGTCGTGTTGAACACGAGGTGAACGTCCCCGTCCTTGATGCGGTCCACGATCGAGGGGCGCCCCTCGTGCAGCTTGAGGACGAGCGTGGTGGGGATGTCGCGCGCCCCGAGGTACGCGCTCGTCCCGGCGGTGGCGAGCACCTCGAAGCCCAGGGCGACGAGCCGCCGCGCGACGTCCACGATGGCGGGCTTGTCGGAGTCCTTCACCGAGACGAACGCCCGGCGCCCGGCGCCGGTGCCGGGGAGCGTGTTGCCCGCCGCCGCCTGCGCCTTGAAGAACGCCCGGTAGAAGTCGAGGTCGATGCCCATGACCTCGCCGGTCGAGCGCATCTCGGGCCCGAGCATGGTGTCGACCCCCGGGAAGCGCGCGAAGGGGAAGACCGCCTCCTTGACCGAGACGTGCCGCGGCCGCTCGGCCCCGCGCGCCCCCGCCTCCTCGAGGCTCTTGCCCACCATGCAGAGCGAGCCCGCCTTCGCGAGCGGCAGGCCCGTCGCCTTGCCGACGAACGGCACGGTCCGGCTCGCGCGCGGGTTCACCTCGAGGACGTACACGTCGTCGCCCTGGATGGCGAACTGGACGTTCATGAGGCCGACGACGCCGAGCTCCTTCGCGAGCTCGACGGACTGACGCCCGATCTCCGCGACCTTGTCGGGCGCGAGGCTGAACGGCGGCAGGGCGCACGCGGAGTCGCCGGAGTGGATGCCGGCCTCCTCGATGTGCTCCATCACGCCGCCGACCACCACGTCGCGGCCGTCGGAGACCACGTCCACGTCGACCTCGGCCGCGTCCTTGAGGAAGCGATCCACGAGGACGGGGCGCTCGTTCGAGGCCTGCACCGCCTCACGCAGGTAGGTCTCGAGGTCCTTGTCGTCGTACACGACCTCCATGGCGCGGCCGCCGAGCACGTAGGATGGGCGGACCATGACCGGGTAGCCGATGCGCCGCGCGACCGCGAACGCCTCGCCGGCGCTGCGCGCGACCCCGTTCTCCGGCTGGCGCAGCCCGAGCTTCACGATGAGCTCGGAGAAGCGCTCGCGGTCCTCGGCCCGGTCGATCGCGTCGGGCGTCGTGCCGAAGATCGGCACGCCCAGCTCGTGGAGCGGCACCGCGAGCTTGAGCGGCGTCTGCCCGCCGTACTGGACGATGAGCCCCTCCGGCTTCTCGACGTGGACGATCTCGAGCACGTCCTCGAGCGTGAGCGGCTCGAAGTAGAGCCGGTCGGAGGTGTCGTAGTCCGTCGAGACCGTCTCCGGGTTGCAGTTGACCATGATGGTCTCGTACCCGGCCTTCGACAGCGCGAACGACGCGTGCACGCAGCAGTAGTCGAACTCGATGCCCTGCCCGATGCGGTTCGGGCCGCCGCCGAGGATCATCACCTTGCGGCGATCGGTCGGCGCCGCCTCGCACTCCTCCTCGTAGGTGGAGTACAGGTACGGCGTGTAGGCCTCGAACTCGGCGGCGCAGGTGTCGACCCGCTTGAACACCGGCCGGACCCCCGCCTTCCAGCGCGCGTCGCGCACCGCCTTCTCGGTCGTGGTGACGAGCTGGGCGATGCGCTTGTCCGAGAAGCCCATCCGCTTCACGGTACGGAACGCCTCGGCGCCGGCGGGGAGGCCGCCCTCCGCGAGCCTCGCCTCCGCGCGGACGATCCCCGCCATCTCCCGCAGGAACCACGGGTCGACGTAGGTCAGCGCGTAGAGGTCGTCCACCGACAGGCCGGCGCGGAGCCCCTCCGCGATCCAGAAGATGCGGTGGGAGCGCGGCACGCGGGCCTGCGCCTTGATGCGCTCCACCTCGTCGGCCGAGTACGCGTCGCCGGGGCGCTTGCCGAGCGGCGACTCGAGCCCGCAGCGGTCGATCTCGAGCCCGCGGAGCGCCTTCTGCAGGCTCTCCTGGAACGTCCGGCCGATGGCCATGACCTCGCCGACCGACTTCATCTGCGTCGTGAGCGTGTCGTCGGCGCCCTTGAACTTCTCGAACGCGAACCGCGGCACCTTCGTCACGACGTAGTCGATCGTCGGCTCGAAGGAGGCGGGCGTGTAGCGGGTGATGTCGTTCTTGAGCTCGTCGAGCGTGTAGCCGACGGCGAGCTTGGCGGCGATCTTGGCGATGGGGAACCCGGTCGCCTTGGAGGCGAGCGCGGACGAGCGCGACACGCGCGGGTTCATCTCGATGACGACCATCCGGCCCGTGCGCGGGTGCACGCCGAACTGGATGTTCGAGCCGCCGGTCTCGACGCCGATCTCCCGGATGATGCGGACCGCGGCGTCCCGCATCCGCTGGTACTCCTTGTCCGTCAGCGTCTGCGCGGGCGCCACCGTGATCGAGTCGCCCGTGTGGACGCCCATCGGGTCGAAGTTCTCGATCGAGCAGATGATGACGACGTTGTCGTGCTTGTCGCGCATCACCTCGAGCTCGTACTCCTTCCACCCGATGATCGACTCCTCGCAGAGGATCGTGTGCGTCGGGGAGAGGGTGAGCGCGCGCTTCGCCAGCGGCTCGAACTCCTCGCGGTTGTAGGCGACGCCGCCCCCCTCGCCGCCCATCGTGAAGGATGGGCGGATGATCACCGGGAAGCCGATGTCCTCGGCGATGGCGCGGGCCTCGTCCCAGCTCGTCGCGTAGCCGGACTTGGGCAGCTCGACGCCGACGCGCTGCATGGCGTCCTTGAAGAGCAGCCGGTCCTCGGCCTTCTCGATCGCCCCGAGCTGCGCGCCGATGAGCTCGACCCCGTGGCGAGCGAGCGCCCCGTTCCGCGCGAGCGCGACCGCGAGGTTCAGCGCCGTCTGCCCGCCGAGCGTCGGGAGGAGCACGTCCGGCTTCTCGCGCGCGAGGATCTGCTCGGCGACCTCCGGGGTGATCGGCTCGACGTAGGTCCGGTCGGCGAACCCCGGGTCCGTCATGATCGTGGCGGGGTTCGAGTTGAGGAGGACGATCTCGAAGCCCTCCTCCTTGAGCGCCTTGCAGGCCTGGGTGCCCGAGTAGTCGAACTCGCAGGCCTGGCCGATGACGATCGGCCCGGAGCCCACGATCATGATCTTCCGGATGTCGGTGCGACGCGGCATATGGGGCGGGGAACCTAGCACACCTCGGGCCGACCTCGACACGGTCGGCGAGCCTCGGCGCATGCCGCCCGGCGCGCCGGCCGGCGGCGCCGGGGAGCCGCCGCGGGCGCCCC